>NZ_JBEXYK010000007.1:33274-234148 GCF_040630865.1 Nonomuraea sp. NPDC005730 | reverse complement strand
TCGGCCTGCTCAACCCGATGATCGCGGGGGCCGCGATGGCCTTCTCCAGCGTGTTCGTGGTCAGCAACAGCCTGCGGCTACGCCGCTTCAAGTGACCGCCAAGGCCCTGCGCCGCTTCAAGTGACCGCCAAGGCCCTGCGCCGGTTCAGGTGACCGCCAAGGCCCTACGCCGGTTCGAGTGAGCGCCGAGGCCCTACGCCGGTTCGAGTGACCGCTGGGCCCATCTGACGGCCGGTGCCATCGCGGCGCCGGCCGTCATGAACGCCAGCCCCAGCAGCAGCCAGCCCACGGTCCCGCCGTCGAGCACGAGCGTGGTGAGCACGGCCGGGCCGAGCATCCTCGCCACGGCCGTGCCGGTGCCGAAGAAGCCCTGGTACTGGCCCTGTCTGTCGTCGGGGGCCAGCCCGAAGCCGATCTCCCAGGCCCCCGCGGCCAGCAGCATCTCCCCCGCGACCTGCAGACAGCCCGCCGCGATCAGGAAGACCCAGCCGTGCGGGCTGAGGGCGAACACCGCGCACGCGGCGAACAGCACGACCCCCGCCCGGCGCACGGCCGTGGACGCGTCCCGCAGGTCGCGCACCCGGCGGGCCACGCGTACCTGGAAGAGCAGCACGCTGCCGGTGTTGAGCACGAGCAGCACCGAGATCAGCCAGGCGGGCCCGGACGTGCGCTGCGCGATCCACAGCGGCACCACGAGGCTGAGCAGCGGCATGTAGAACAGCATCACCGCGTTGATCATCGTGACCAGCGCGTACGGCCGGTCCCTGAGCACGGCCAGCCGCGGCCCCGGCGCGGCGGGCGCGGGCCGCACGGCGGGCAGCCGGAGCAGGACCAGCGCGGCCACCAGGAAGCTCAGGGCGTCGAGCGTGAACACCGCGACGTATCCGGCACGGGTGCCGACGGCCAGCGCGACGCCGCCCAGCGCGGCCCCCACGGCCATGCCGCCGTTGAGCGTGGACTGCAGCACCGCCCGCACGACCGTGCGGCGCGCCGGCTCGACCAGCCCGGCCAGCAGGGCCTGCCGGGCCGCCGACAGCCCGGTCTGCGCGGTCCCGTAGAGGCAGGCGACCAGCAGGAACAGCGCGAACGAGTGGACGAACACGAACGAGCCGGCCGCCACCGCGGTCGTGAGCGCGAGCAGCACCGCCACGCCGCGCGGCCCCCGCCGGTCGGCCAGGTGCCCGAGCGGCACCCCCGCCACCGAGCCGACCGCCCAGCCCAGCGTGAGGCCGAGGCCGATCTCGGTTGCCGACAGCCCCACGACGTCGGCGAAGTAGAGCGCCGAGGTGACCAGGTAGGCGCCGTCGCCGATGGAGTTGGCGAGCTGCGCGGCGGCGAGGACCCGCTGGGTTCTCATGACTTGTACGACTCCGGGGTCATCCGGGTGGCGACGCCCATCCTGTTCCAGGCGTTGATGGTGGCCACGGCCACGGTCAGCGCGGCCAGCTGCTGCTCGTCGAAGTGCGCGGCGGCCTGCGCCCAGACCTCGTCGGTGACGTCGTCGGTGGACAGGCGGGTGGCGGCCTCGGTGAAGGCCAGCGCGGCGCGTTCCTGCGGGGTGAAGAAGGGCGCCTCGCGCCAGACGGCCACGGCGTGCAGCCTGGCGTCGCTCTCCCCCGCCTGCTTGGCGTCGGAGCTGTGCATGTCCACGCAGTAGACGCAGCCGTTGATCTGGCTGGCGCGCAGCCGTACGAGTTCGAGGAGGGGCTTGGGGAGGGTGCTCTGTGCCACGAAACGGTCCAGGCCGGCCATCGCCCTGTAGGCCTCGCCGGCGAACTTCCCGAGTTCCATACGTTCGGTCATGTGCCCATTTTGGTCGCCCTCTTGTCCCGATATAAGCTCCAATTTCCGCCTAGTTGATTGGGCCAAGTTGGACGTTCACATCAGCCTCCGAGGGCGCGGTGACCTGGCCGCACAGGTCTACCGGCAGTTGCTCGACGCCATACTCGACGGGCGCCTGCGCTCGGGCGAGCGGCTGCCGCCGACCAGGGAGCTGGCCGGCCGGCTGGAGATCTCCAGGAACACGGTGGCGGTGGCCTACGACCGGCTGGTGGCCGACGGTTTCCTGGTCGGCCGGGCGGGGGCGGGCACGTTCGTGTCGGCCGAGCCGGTGCGCGGCCGGGCCGCGCCCAAGGGGGTGGTCAGGCCGCGGGCGTTCTGGCGGGAGCTCGGGGCGACCGTCCGGGTGCCGCCCGCCCGGTACGACTTCCGCGTCGGCGTGCCGGACGCGCGGCTGTTCCCGATGGAGACCTGGCGCAGGCTGGTGGCCAGGGAGCTGCGGGTGGGCCTGGCGACGTACGAGGATTCGTCCGGCTATGAGCCTCTACGTGAGGCTATTTCGCGTCATATCGGGATCAGTCGGTCGGTTCACGCGGGGCCCGACGACGTCCTGATCACCAACGGCGCTCAGCAGGCCCTCGACCTCGTCGGACGCGTCCTCATCGAGCCCGGCACGACCGTCGCCGTCGAGGAGCCCGGCTACCCGCCCGCCCGCCGGCTGTTCAGCTCGCTCGGCGCCCGCGTGACCGGCGTGCCCGTGGACGCGGAGGGCCTGGACGTGGCGGCCATCCCCCGCTCGGCGAGCCTGGTCTACGTCACGCCCTCGCACCAGTTCCCGCTGGGCACGCCCATGTCGCTGGCCCGCCGCGCCGCCCTGCTCGCCTGGGCCGAGCGCCGCGCCGCCGTGGTGATCGAGGACGACTACGACAGCGAGTTCCGCTTCGGCGAACGTCCCCTCGAACCCCTGCAGAGCCTCGACCGGTCGGGCCGGGTGATCTACGTGGGCTCGTTCTCCAAGACCCTGCTGCCCATGCTCAGGCTCGGCTTCCTCGTCGCCCCCGCCTCGCTCGGCCCGGCCCTGCGCGCCGCGCGGCAGCTCTCCGACTGGCACGGCGACGTGCCCACGCAGGCCGCCCTGGCCCGTTTCATCGACGAGGGGCTGCTGGCCAGGCACATCAGGAAGGCGACCCGCGAGTACGCCGCCCGGCACGACCTGGTCACCGCGACGCTGGCGGGGGACGAGCGGCTGCGCCTGATCCCGTCCGCCGCCGGCCTGCACGTGTGCGCCCGCCTGGCCCCCGGCGTGTCCCTGGGGCCCGTGCCGGACCTGGCCGTCGAGCAGCTCGACGCCTACTGCGGCGAGACCCCGGCACAGCCGGGCCTGGTGCTCGGTTACGGCGCGATCGGGCCGCACGACATCGTCCCGGGCCTGCGCCTGCTCACCGGCAACCTGAAGGCGGCCAACCTGAAGGCGGCCAACCTGAAGGCGGCCAACCTCAAGACGACGCCTGGTCAGTAGTCGCGCCGGCTCCAGAACCGCCGCGCCCGCTCGCCCGACAGCTCCGGATCGTCCGGCGGCGAGGGCTGCTGCACGATGACGACGGTCGTCTTGGCGTGACGGGCGCAGTACATGCTGGTGGAGGGCAGCAGGATCCTGCTCAGCAGCCGGCGCCGGCCGCGGCCGAGCACCAGCAGGTCGCCCTCGCGGGCCAGATCGACGAGGTGGTAGCCGGGGTCGCCGACCTTGCTGAGCGTCGCCACGCGCAGGTCGTCGGGCACGCCCCCGGCGACGTCCTCGAACACGCCCGCGATCACCTCCGCGCAGCGGGTCTCCTCGCCCTGCCGGATCGCGTGCTGCACGGGCAGCGCCTCGGGGAAGGGATG
Organism: Nonomuraea sp. NPDC005730; assembly: GCF_040630865.1. Lineage (NCBI taxonomy): Bacteria > Bacillati > Actinomycetota > Actinomycetes > Streptosporangiales > Streptosporangiaceae > Nonomuraea > Nonomuraea sp. NPDC005730. The sequence goes on along the minus strand of NZ_JBEXYK010000007.1, from coordinate 230,485 downwards.
GACGGGCGCACGACTGACGTGAACGGCCACCAGAGCCATCCGGTGCAGCCTGGCCGCGCCGATGGCCCAGGCGAGTGCCCAACGCGAGGCCGGGGACTCGTCCACCCCCACGATCAGCCTCACACCGCCAGGCAGATCCTGTTCCACGGTGCCTCCTGGAAATGAAGTACGACCATAGTGCGCCAACCGGCCAGTTACCGGGAGGTGGCACTTTGCGAACTCTGGAGTCCTCCGCGAGCCCGGGCGTAGCATGCGGGGGTGGAACGAGGGTGGGTGCAACCCCGTCCCGCCCTCGACCGGCGGCTCGACGGGGCGCTTACGCACAGGCTCACCACGCTCGCGGCCTCTACAGGCTACGGGAAGTCGATCGCGCTCGCCGGGTGGAGCCATGCCGTGGGCGGCGTTCTGCACCTGCTCGGGCCCGCCGACCGCGACCTGCCGACGCTGGCGGGCTCGGTGGCGTCGGCGCTGGCCGAGGCCGTCCCGGGGCTGCCCGCCGACCTGCTGGCCGCGGCCGGGGCGCCGCTCGGCCCCGGCGCCGACGAGCTGTCCAGGGCCGCCGCGCTGGCGGGCGCGCTGGCCGAGGCGCTGGCCCGGCGGCTGACCAGGGGGCTGGCGCTGGTCTTCGACGGCGTCGACGCGATCACCGGCGCGCCCGGCTCGGTGCGTTACGTCGAGACGCTGGTCCGCGCCGCGCCCCGGCACCTGCACCTGGTCACCGCCTCGCGGGCGCCGCTGCCGTTCCCGACGGCCCGGCTGCGCCAGGATCACGAGGTGCTCGACCTCGACGCCACCGACCTCGCGCTCACCCCGTCCGAGACCGCCGCCTGGGCCAGGGAGCGGCTGGGTGAGCAGGGTGCCGGCATCGCCGCCAGGCTGCACGAGGCGTGCGCGGGCTGGCCGGCCGCCGTCCAGGCCGCCCTCGACACGCTGGCCCGCGAGGAGCCGGCCAGCTGGCCGCGTACCGCGGCGAGCCTGGCCGCCAACTCGGCCACGCTCGAACACCTGACGCTCGCCGCGTTCAAGGACCTGCCGGCGGGCATGCGGGAGCTGCTGCGCGCGGCGACCGTCCTGCCGGTGCTGACCTCCGGCCTGGCCGCCACGCTCGGCGCGCCGCCCGACACGCTCGCGGCCCTGACCAGCCGCGGCCTGTTCATCGAGGCCGACCAGGACGGCCACCGGCTGACCTCGACCAGCAGGCACGTCCTGGCCAGGCACGCCCCGCTCGACCGGCACGAGGCCCACGACGTGGCCGCGGTCGCCGCCCGCTGGTACGTCGAGCACGACCAGCCCGAGCTGGCCCTGCGCGCCGCCGTCGCGACCGCCCACCCCGACCTCGCCGCGTCGCTGCTCAACTCCCACGGCCCCCGCCTGGCCGAACGCGGCGACGTGATCGCGGCGCTCGACCTGCTGCCCGAGCAGGCCAGAGGCTCGCCGCCGATGCTCAGGCTGGCCGGCATCGCCGAGCAGAACCGCGGCCACTGGACCCGCGCCCACGACCTGCTGGCCCGCGTCGCCGACGGCCCCGCCTTCGACGCGTTCGTGGCCAGGCGGCTCGGCTTCATCGACCACCTGCGCGGCGACCTCGACGCCGCCATGACGATGTACGCCAAGGGTCACGCCTATGGCTCGCCGCCCGCCGACGCCGCCATGTGCGCCGCCTCCATGGCCTCGGTGCTGTGGCTGAAGGGCGACCGGGCGGGCTGCGCCGAGCTGGCCGACCGGGCGCTGGAGCAGGCCGGCGGCCTCGGCGACCCCGGCGCGCTGGCGATGGCCAACACGGTGCTGGCCATGCTCGCCGCCCTCGACGGCGACCGCCGCGCCAACGACGCCTACTACCTGCGCGCGCTGGAGTACGCCGAACGCGCCGGCGACGTCGTCCAGCTCATCAGGATCCGGGCCAACCGGGCCTCCCGCCATCTGGACGAGGGCGCCTACGCCGAGGCGCTGGCCGAGACGGAGGCCGCGAGCAGGCTGTGCGACCTGGTGTCCTTCGCGCCGTACGCCGCGCTCAACGTGGCCAACCGGGCCAAGGCGCTGGTCGGTCTCGGCCGGCTGGAGGAGTCGGCGATCGACGCCGCCGACGCGGTGGCCAGGTGGGAGGCGATGGGGTCGCGGCTGGTCAGCGTCGGGCTGGTCCGGCTGGGCGAGATACACGCGCTGCGCGGCGACCGCGGGCAGGCGGCCGCCGTCTACCGCCGGGTGATCGCCGAGACCGGCCCGCTGGGTGAGGTGCAGACCCGCTCCAACGCGCTCAACGCGCTGGCCGAGCTGCTGGCCGAGGACGATCCCGAGGAGGCGTCCGAGGTGGCCGAGCAGGCGCTCGCGCATGCCGGCGGCATCGCCGGGGTCTCCGCGCGGGTGGCCGCGGCGCACGTGGCCCTGGCCGCCGGCCGTCGCGACGAGGCCGCCCGGCTGGTCGGCGAGACCGGGCCGATCGCCGTGGAGCGCAGGGACCACGCGGCCCAGGCCGTGCTCCACGAGCTGCGCGCCCGGCTCGACGGCGATCCCGCGCAGGCCGACGAGGCGGTGCGCAGGTGGGCGGCGCTCGGCGACCCGATCGGGCGGGCCAGGGCCGAGCTGGTGCGGGCGGCCCTGTCCGACCCGGTGAGCGGGGGTGAGGTGGCCGTACGGGTGCGCGAGCGGATGCACGCGATCGGCTGCCGGGCGCTCGACGACCGGATCGACGAGCTGATCGCCCGCGCGGCGCCCGTGCCGGGGGCGGCGGTGGTGATCGAGACCATGGGAACGTTCCGGGTGCTGCGCGGCGCGGTGCCGGTCCCGCGTACGGCCTGGCAGTCGCGCAAGGCCCGCGACCTGCTGAAGATCCTGGTCAGCCGCCGGGGCGGCGCGATCAGCAGGGAACGGCTGGTGGAGATCCTGTGGCCCGAGCAGCGGGACGACGCGGTCGGGCTGCGGCGGCTCAACGTCATGGTGTCCACGCTGCGCGCGGTGCTCGACCCGGCCCACGAACGGCCCGCCGACGACGTCGTGGTCTCCGAGGAGGGCGCGCTGCGCCTGGACCTGGCGCACGCCGACGTCGACGTGGAGCGCTTCCTCGACCTGACCGCCGGAGCCGTACGGCTGGAGCAGGCCGGCCGCGCCGCCGAGGCGCTGGAGCGGTGGACGGCGGCCGAGAGCGCGTACGGCGGCGAGTTCTGCGAGGAGGACCCCTACGCCGACTGGGCGGTGGGCCTGCGCGAACAGGCGCGGCTGGCCTACGTGCAGGCGGCCGCCCGGCTGGCCGCGGCGCGCACCCGCGAACGGCGCTACGACGAGGCCGCCCGCTACTGGCTGCGCCTGCTGGAGCGCGACGGCTACGACGAACGCGCCCACCTGGGCCTGGTGCGCGTGCTCGACCTGGCGGGCCGGCGCGGCGACGCCCGCAGGCGCTACCACCTCTACGCCGAGCGCATGCGGGAGCTGGAGGTCGAGCCCGCGCCCTACCCCACCTGAACCAGACCTGAACCGTCCGGGGTGATGGTGATCCGATGAGGACGGTCATCGTACGGCTGGTCGAGCCCGAGCAATCCGGCGGCCAGCTCCGCGGGCTGCTCGAAGAGGTGGGGGGCGAGCCGGTGCCGTTCAGCGGGGCCGACGCCGTGATCACCCTGTTGCTGAACGCGGCCGGCCTGAACCGCGATCCCGCCTGAACCTCGCGCGAACCTCGGCTCGCCACCATCTGTGGTGAGAGGAGGCACGATGAGCGAGCAACTGGGGAGTGGATGGCCGTTCGTCGGGCGAGGGGGATCGATCGCGACCGTGCGCGCGGCGCTGCGGTCGGGAGCAGGCGCCATGATCGCCGGTGAGGCGGGCGTCGGCAAGAGCAGGCTGGCCGCGCAGGCGCTGGCCGGGCTCGACGGGTACGAGGTCGTGCGCGTGCTGGGCACGGAGACCGCGTCGATGATCCCGTTCGGGGCGTTCGCCCATGTGTTGACGGGTCCGCCGCAGGGCGGCGAGAACCTGCTGCGCTGGGCCGCGCGGCACCTGCGCAGGGGAGAGGGAGAACTGCTGGTGAGCGTGGACGACGCCCACCGGCTCGACGCGGCGTCGGCGGCGCTGGTGCACTACCTGGCCGCGGGTGGGGAGGCCAGGGTGCTGGTCACGGTGCGTACGGGCGGCCCGCTGCCCGCGCCGGTGGCCGCGCTGTGGAAGGACGAGCTGCTGACCAGGGTCGAGCTGCCACCGCTCGGCCGCGACGAGGTCGGCCAGGTGCTGGCGGGCGCGCTCGGCGGCGAGGTGGCGGCGGGGACCGTCCGGCATCTGGCGGCCGTCACCGGCGGGAACGTGCTCTACCTGCGCGAGGTCGTGCACGCCGGACGCACGTCCGGCTGCCTGGCCGAGAGCGGCGGCGAGTGGCGCTGGCGGGGCGAGCTGTCGATGACGACCCGGCTGCGCGAGCTGGTCGGCGCCCGGATCGGCCACCTCGACCAGGACGAGCGGGAGGTGCTGGAGCTGGTGGCGTTCGGCGCGCCGGTGGGCGCGGAGCTGCTGGTCGCGCTGACCTCGCCGCGCGCGGTCGAGCGGGTCGAGGCCCGCGGCCTGGTCACGGTCGCCGGCGACGGCAGGCGCGAGCAGGTACGCCTCGGCCACCCCCTGTACGGCGAGGTGGTCCGCGGCGACTGCGGCACCCTGCGGGCCAGGCGGCGGCTGCGGACGCTGGCCGAGGCCCTGGAGGCCAGCGGTCTGCGACGGCGCGAGGACGAGCTGCGCGCGGCCGTCTGGCGGCTGGACAGCGGGTCGGCCGCCGCGCCGGAGATGTTGTTGTCGGCCGCGGGGCTGGCCTGGGCCAGGCGTGACCCGCGGCTGGCCGCCCGGCTGGCCAATGCCGCGATCGAGGCGGGCGCGGGCGTGCCGGCGGTCGCGCTGCTCGGCCAGGTGCTGATGGTGCTGGGCGACCAGGACGCGGCGCTGGCGGCGCTGCGGCAGGCGGCCAGGAACGCCGTCACCGAGGGCGAGCGCGCCCAGCACGCCTTCAGCCTGGGCATGAACCTCGCCTGGGCGGGCGCGGACGCCGAGGCGTGCCGGGTGCTCGACGTGGCGGCCGACTCCCTGGCCGACCCGGCCTGGCGGCAGGAGGCGCACGTCTACCGGGGCGTCGCCGACTTCTTCGCCGGTCGGCTGGCCGGGGCCGCGGACGCGCTGGCGCGGGCGCACGCCTGCGAGCCGATGACCGTGCGCGGTGCGGCGCACGCGGCCGCGCTGGAGTCCTGGACCGACGCCTACTCCGGGCGTACGGAGAGCGCGCTCGCCGTGGCCGGGCGGGCCCTGGCGGGCAGGGACGACTGGGACGACGACGCCCCGCACGCGCTGCCGGCGCTGCTGGACGCGCGCTGCGCCGCCCAGGTGTTCTCCGGCCGCCTGGACGCGGCGGCGCGGACGGCCGCGGAGGGCATGGAACCGGCGGCGGCCGAGCTGTCGGTGTCGGGGTTCGGGGCGTACCGGGCGATGGTCGGCAGGCTGCGCGGCGACGCGGCCGGCGCGGCCCGCTGGGCCAGGGAGGACGCGGCCCGGCTGCCTCCCGGGACGCCGTACCGGGGGCGGTGCCTGGCCGAGCTGGCCCACGCGCGGGCGCTGCTGGGGGAGACGGCGGCGGCGCGGGCCGCGCTGGCCGAGGCCGAGGGGCCGGCCTCGCGGTGGGCGTTCACCCGGCAGCCGGTGTTGCAGGCCGCGGTCTGGGTGACGGCCTCGGCGGGCGACCTGGACCACGCGGTGAGCCTGTGCCTGACGGCCGCCGGGCTGGCCGAGCGGCACGAGCAGTTCGGGCACCTGATGTTCGCGCTGCACGACCTGGTGCGGCTGGGCGCGCCCGCCCTGGCGGCCCGGCGGCTGGCCGCGCTCGCCGAACGGGTGGACGGGCCGCTGGCCGGACTGTTCGCCCGGCACGCGCGGGCCGCGGGCGACCCCGCCGAGCTGCGGGACGTCGCCGCCGAGTTCGAGCGGCTCGGCCTGATCCTGTACGCCGCCGAGGCACTCGCCCAGGAGTCGGCGGCCCACCGCCGGGACGGCCGGGGCACGCTGGCCAAAGGGGCTCAGACCAGGGCGTGGGCACTGGCCAAGCGGTGCCCGGGGGTCTCGACGCCCGCGCTGGTCGAGCTGGCCACGCCGGAGCTCACGCCGCGCCAGCGGGAGATCGTCAAGCTGGCCGCGGCCGGGCTGACGAACCGGCAGATCGCCGACCGGCTGACGTTGTCCACCCGTACGGCGGCCAACCATCTGCAGGCCGCCTACGAGAAGCTGGGGGTCAACGACCGCACACAGGTGGGCCGCCTGCTGGCGGCACTCTAGGCAAGGCTCCTCACGGCACGATCGAAGAGGCTCCTCACGGCACTGTCGAAGAGGCTCCTTGCAGCACTGTCGAAGAGGCTCCTCGCGGCGTTTCAGACGAGCCTGAGGAGGCCGTCGTACAGGGCCTGGCGGTCGCCGTCCGTCATGGCCCGGTACGGGTCGGCGGCCCGCCGGTTCGTCTCGGCCTCGATCGCGGCCCGCACGGGACCGTCCTTCAGCGCGACGATCCCGGCCGCGGTCAGCCCGGCCGCGCGCCAGGACTCGGCGTGCGCGTCGGCCCGGTGGTAGCGAAGCGCGGCGAGCCGGTTGAACAGCAGCAGGCCGGCTGGGGCGGCGTCCGGCTCGTACGGCGGCGCCATCACCTCCAGGGCGCCGCCCGGCACGCGTACGGCCCGGTCGAGCACCCCGCCCACCGACACGGCGAGACCGGCCACGTCATGGCCCGCCCAGACGCGGCCGGCCGCCTCGGCGTGCGCGGCGTACAGGCCGTCCACGAACGCCCGTCCCGCGGAGGTGAGCCGCAACGCCCCGGCGGCGTCCCGTTCGAGCGTGCCCTCGCGCAGGTGGACGCCGACGCCTTCGGTGACGTCGCCGTACCGGTAGACGGCGGCGAGCGCGGCCGTGGTCACCGGGCGCAGCGGGAGCACGAAACGCAGGTCGTTGAGGAGGCCGCAGGTCAGGCCGGAGCGCTCGGCCAGGTCCAGGACGGCTCTGCCGGCGGCGGCGTGCACGTCGACGTGGGCCGCGTCGACGACGGGGGCGATCGCCGCGGCAAACTCCCCCAACTCCTGAAATTTCGGCATTGAGCGTCATTATGGCGCCGAATCCGTAGCCCATCAGCAGGAAACCGTAATCGCCTGGCTCCAGGGTGAGGTCAACCGTCCGGCGTCCGCCGGTGTTCTTCCACCGCCCGGTTCCTCCCTCCCCTGGAGTCCCTGATGTCCCTCCGTCCTCGCTGGGCGGCCCTGCCCGTGGTGCTGGTCGCGGTGTTCATGACCACGCTGGACTTCTTCGTCGCGAACGTGGCCGTGCCCTCGATCCGCACCGACCTGGGAGCGGGCGACGCGGCGAGCCAGTTCGTGGTCGCCGGGTACGGGCTGGCGTACGCCGCGGGCCTGATCGTCTCGGGGCGGCTCGGCGACCTGTACGGGCCGCGCCGCCTCTTCGCCACCGGGCTGGCCCTGTTCACGCTCGCCTCGGCGGCCTGCGGCGGCGCGCCGGACGCCGCCGCGCTGGTGCTCGCCCGGGTGGCGCAGGGCGTCGCGGCGGCGCTGCTCGCACCGCAGGTCCTGACGCTGATCGGGACGCTGTTCCCGGGCGCGGGCCGGGCCAGGGCGTTCGGCTGGTACGGCACGGTGGTGGGCCTGGCCGGGATGAGCGGCCAGGTCGTGGGCGGGCTGGTGGTGGCGGCCGACCCCCTCGGGCTCGGCTGGCGGGCGTGCTTCCTGGTCAACGTGCCGATCGGCCTGGCGGCGCTGGCGCTGACCGGGCGGCTGGTCCCGCGTGTCGCCGGGGCCGGGTCGCGTGCGGGGCTGGACCTGCCGGGGGCGGCGCTGGTCGCGGCGGGGCTGGCAGGCGTCGTGCTGCCGCTGGTCCAGGGCCGCGAGGAGGGCTGGCCGCAGTGGACGTGGCCGTGCCTGGGCGGTGCGGCGCTCACGCTGGCGGCGTTCGTCCGGCGGCAGCGGCGGCTGGCGGCGACCGGCCGGGAACCGCTGCTGGACCTGGAGGTGTTCGGCGAGAAGGGGTTCACGGCCGGGCTGGCGGCGGTCGCGCTGCTGTTCGGCACCTCCGCGGGCCTGTCGTTCGTGCTCGCCCTCCACCTCCAGGACGGCCTCGGCCTCGGCCCCCTGGCCGCCGGGGCGGTGTGCACGGCGCTGAACGCCGGTTTCTTCCTGGCCTCGCCGCGCTCGGCCCGGGTGCCGCGCCCGGCCGGCCCGCTGGCGCTGCTGCTCGGGCTCGGGCTGCTCCTCCAGGCGGGGGAGTCGCCGTACCTGGTGGCGGGCGCGCTGCTGGTGGCGGGGGCGGGGATGGGGCTGCTCATGTCGCCGCTGCTGTCCTCGGTCCTCGCGTCCGTACGCCGGGAGCGCGCGGGTGCGGCGGCCGGGGTGCTGGGGACCGTCCAGGAGACCGGCGGCGTGCTCGGCGGCACGATCACCGGCGCGGTGTTCTTCGGCTCCCTGGACGCCGGCTGGCCCGCGGCCACCAGGGCGGCCCTGCTCGTGCTCATCGTGGGCGCACTGGGCGTGCTGGCCCACTCGGTACGCCGCCCGCGCTGCCCCGAGCCGGCCCCGGCCATGTCCCTGGAGCCGAACCGCTGATCGCGGGCCCCGTACCGGACGTCAGCCGTACCGGCCGGCCGTGGGCGGGCGCAGGGCGGCGGCCAGGTCGTCGGCCAGGCCCGGCAGCTCGTCTGGCCGCAGCGTGGAGACCGTCAGCCGCAGCGCGGGCGGCGTGCGGACGCGGTTGCGGGCGCCGGGCGCGGCGGCCCAGCCGAGGGCCAGCAGCCGGGTGACCGAGGTGGTCTCGTCGGCGACCGGGACCCAGACGTTGAGCCCGCTGCGGCCGTGCGCCCGCAGGCCACGCGCGGCCAGCGCGTCGATCAGGCCGTCCCGGCGCCCGGCGTACGCGGCGGCGACGGCCGCGGTGTCCACAGCCTGTGCACGCCACAGGTGGGCGACCGCGCGCTGCAGCAGATGGCTGACCCAGCCCGCGGCCAGCCGCTGCCGGCCGCGCAGCCGGTCGAGTGTGACGGGATCGCCGGTGACCAGCGCCAGCCGCAGGTCGGGGCCGAACGCCTTGGCCGTCGAGCGGGTGAGCAACCAGCGGGTGGTCACGCCGGCCAGGGGATGGAGGGGGAGGTCCACCAGGCTCGCGCCGTGGTCGTCCTCGATCAGCACCACGTCGGGGCGGGTGGCGAGCAGGGCACGCAGGTCCGCGGCCCGCCGGGCGGTGACGGCCGCGCCGGTGGGGTTCTGGGCGCGGGCGGTGATCACCACCGCTCGTACGCCCGCCCGCAACGCCCGGTCGAGCTCGTCCGGCAGCGGGCCCTCGTCGTCCAGCCGCATCGGGACCGGCCGCAGCCCCAGGGCGGCGACCAGGTCGAGCAGGGCCGTCCAGCCGGGGTCCTCGACGCCGATCGCGTCGCCGGGACGAAGGTGGGCGTTCAGGACTCGTTCCACCGCGTCGAGGGTGCCGGAGGTGATCGCCAGCGGCGCGGCGGGCACGCCGTCCGCGCGCAGACGGGCGGCGGCCAGGGAGAGCAGCTCCTCGTCGTCGCCCGTGCCGTACATGGCCGGGCGCTGCTCGTGCGCCCTGGCGGCGGCGGCGAGCGCCTCGTGCAGCGGCGGCAGGAGGGCGGGGTCGGGGTTGCCGTGCGACAGGTCCCGCACGCCCGGCGGCACCTCGATGCGGATCTCCTCGCGGGTCGTGGTGGCCGGGCGCGGCCGGACCCGCGTGCCGCGCCGGCCCGCCGTCTCGACGATCCCGCGCTCCCGCAGCAGCCGGTACGCGGCCGCGGCGGTGTTCGGGCTGACCTCCGCCGTGGCGGCCACCTCGCGCACGGGCGGCAGGTGCGTCCCGGGAGGCAGCAGGCCGGCGGACACGGCGGCCTCGACGCCGGCCGCGATCTCGCTGGCCGTCCCACCGACGATCCTGTATGTTTCTGACACAAAATACATTATGTACTAACACAAAGCCTGGCGAGAGGGTTTCACGTGCTCATTCATCCCTGGGACGCGGCACGGGACGACGACGAGTGGCGCGCCTGGCTGGCCACCCGCGACTTCGGCCAGCTGGCCGCGAACGGCCCCGACGGCGGCCCGCCCGTCGTCGTCCCCACCCACTTCCTCTTCGACGGCGCCGCGGAGGTGCTGCTCCACCTGGCCAGGCCCAACCCGGTGTGGGCGGCAATCGAGCGCGATCCGACGGTCCTGCTGAGCGTGCACGACGACTACGCCTACATCCCCGGCGGATGGCGGACGGGCGACCCCGGGACCGGCGTGCCCACCAGCTACTACGCCTCCGTCCAGCTCACCTGCCGGGCCGAGGTGGTGGACGACGCCGAGGGCAAGGCCGAGATCCTGCGCCGCCAGCTCGCCCACTTCCAGCCCGACGGCGCGCACGGCGTCGTGGCGGCCGGAGAGGGGCCCTACCACCGGCAGCTGCCCGGCCTGCGCGGGCTGCGGCTGGCGGTGGTGGAGGCGCGCGCCAAGTTCAAGTACGACGGCCGCCACCCCGTCGAGGCCCGCGAGCGCGTCGCCGGTCTGCTGGCCGAGCGCGGCCTGCCGGGCGACGCCGGAGCCAGGGAGCAGCAGCTCAGGCGGATGGCTGAGCGCTGAAGCAGGTGCGCAACATGCGGAGGAGGACCCGTTTCTCCCGGTAGGTGACGGTCAGCCCGTAGTGGTGCTTCACGGTGATCCACGCCCGCGCGTACGTGCACCAGTACGACCTGCGCGGCGGCCGCCAGGTCGCCGGGCTGCACGAGGTGGTCGACGTCGATCTGCTCCTCGCTGTGCAGGGTCAGGCCGTCGTACTCGCTGAACCAGGTGCCGCGGACGGCCTCGCAGTCGAGGTCGGTCGTCACCGACACGGCGTCGCGGCGCAGGACGACCTCCCGCGTGTCGCACGCGCCCTCCGCCTCGGTCCAGGACGGCATGAACCGCTCGCGCGAATACCCCCTCAGCGAACGCGCCTCGGCCACGACCAGCTCCCGCAACTCGCCCCGGGCGCGGACGACCGAGGTCGGCTCGGGCAGGATCAGGGGGAGGAGCAGCAGCGGCCACATGGCGACGATCACGGATCCAGCACGAGCAGCCCACCCCTCGTTGCTCCTAGTATTTGACGACTCACACAGAGCGATGTCGATGGAGAGGGTCCCACATGCAGTCGCCGGGCGGTCCGGGCCGGGAGCAGGTGCTCGACTGGGTCGAGCGGGTGGCGGACTTCGTCTCCGAGGAGTGGGGGCTGGCTCCGATCACCGGCCGCGTCCTGGGCTGGCTCATGGTCTGCGACCCGCCCGCGCAGACGGCGTCCGACATCGCCGACGCCATCGGCGCGAGCCGCGCGTCGCTGACGACGACCATGCAGCTCCTGACGTCGATCCGGCTCGTCCACAAGCTGCGCAGGCCGGGGGAGCGCAACGTCTACTACCGGATCGAGGACGACGCCTGGTCGAAGGTCCTGCGCCAGAAACTGGCCGCGTTCACGGCCTTCGACGCGCTGGCCGAGGAGGGCCTGCGGCTCGGCTGGACGGACGAGGCCCAGACCGCCCGCATCCGCTCGGCGCACGACTCCATAGCGGCCGTCGCCACCGCTCTCGACAGCCTGTGGAAAACCGACGCGCCTGTGGATAACTAGCCTTCGGCGTCCGGATATTGGAAGACGTCGTCCAGGGGCACCCGGAACACCCGGGCGATCTGAAAGGCCACCTCAAGAGAGGGTGAATAACGGCCCTGCTCGATGGCGATGACGGTCTGTCGCGTGACGCCGACCCGCTGGGCCAGCTCGGCCTGCGTCATCTCCCCGTGCGCGAACCGCAGAGCCCTGATGGAGTTGGTGACCTTGGTCGGTTTGCCCATGCCTACAGGCCCCTCCGGTAGGCGACGAGCCGCAGCGGGGTGGCCACCAGAGTGGACAGGACGAGTGCGGCGTAGATGGCGTTGGCGATCCAGAAATGGTCGGCTTCCGCCATGGTCAGACCAAGGGGGACCACCATTGAGGCCGCGAGGACGACGCCTCCGACATGTTGGGCAGAACGGTTGATTTCCCTGTCTCGCACGTCGCTCTTGTGACTCTCGCTGGGCTTCACGATCTCGACCACGATACGGCCCGCGATCGACAGGACGATGCTGATCCCGATCGCCCACACCATCGGCGCGACATAGGGGACGGCGCTGAGGGGGCCGTCGCCGGCCCGGCCCAAAATGACGATGACGTAGGCCACATAGCTGCCGACCGTCGCCACGAGATAGACCCAGGCGCCCTTTTCCTCTTACGACATCACAAGAAGGGAAGGTAAAACAATCTAGACACGGTGTCAATGATTTCAGACTTGTCCGCCACTGTGGACAACTGTCCCCAACCTGTGGATAACTTCGCGCCATTTGCGTGGTGATCCGCGAGGCCCGGCGCATCGCCGCGACGAAAGAGCCTCCGCCGGGCGGGCCGGTCCACCATGCTTGCACCTGTCCCAGGACAGGAGGCCCACCATGCGCTACTTCCTTGAGGTACCCCTCGACGACGGCGGCACCGTGCTCGTGGAGGTCAACGAACGGCCCGGCGACGAGCCGCTCCCCGCCGGACGGGCCCGCGCGGCCGTCGAACGTATGCCGGAGGCGCTGGGCGCGGGCCTCCAGCGCGTCCAGACCTTCGCCACCGACGTCCTGCGCCACATGCGATCATGCCCGGAGCCGCCGGACGTGGTCGCGGTCGAGTTCGGGATGAAGCTGACCGCCAAGGCCGGGGTGGTCGTCGCCGAGTCGACGGGGGAGGCCCACCTCAAGGTCACCGCGGAATGGCGGAAACCTGAAGGCGGCTGACCCGGCTTTCCGTAGAGCGTGCGCAGGTCAAGCCTTGATGGCCGTGCCCTGCGCCGAGACCAGCCGCCAGGTTCCGTCGGGGCCGGCGGCGTACACGTGCGTGTACCGGCTCCCGGCACTGAACGTGCTGCCATCGGGGTTCGTGAAGTTCATCCCCGTACGCCCCACGACGATCCCGACGTCCCCGATCACCCGCACGATGGCCTCGTCCGGGAACGAGTCGATCTTCGGGAACTGCAGGCTTCCCGACGTCACCAGGTCGAGCAGGACGTCCTTGCCGGCGACCGTACCGTCCTCGACCCCCACCAGGACGAAGTCGTCCGTCAGCAGGTCCTTCAGGTGGTCGTGGTCGTTGGCCACCAGGGCGTCGAAGAAGCTCTGGTCCAGCTCGACCAGGGTGGTGCGGTGGGTGCTCACGGGTGTCGTCCGTTCTCGTCGATGTGCGGGCAACGAGGGTAAACGTTGACGCCGGTGACAAGGTCAAACCGTCAGGCCGCGAACCGCTTCAGCAGCAGCTCCAGCCTGCGTTCGTGCTGCTCGGCCGGCAGCCGCTTGCCGCGCATGAGCGTGACCAGCCCGTGCAGGGCGGCCCAGTAGGTCTCGGTGAGCAGCGGCAGGTCCTCCCCCTCGCCGACGTGCGGGCGCAGCCCCTCGACCAGCTCGCCGAACGCCGCGTGCAGGGCCGCGGGAGCCTCCGGCGTGGCGAACGGCAGGTCGACGTTCTGGCTGAAGATGACGTCGTAGAGCGCCGGACGCCGCTCGGCGAACGCCGTGTAGGCCGCACCGACGGCCGCGAGGGCGCTGCCGGGGTCGGGAGCCGCGGTACGGGCCGCGCGCAGCTCGTCCGCGAGGATCACGCACCCCTCCACGGCCACGGCCGCCATGATCGCGCCCTTGCCCTTGAAGTGGCTGTAGAGCACCGGCTGGCTGTACTCGATGCGCTCGGCCAGCCGCCGCGTGGTCACCGCCTCCCAGCCCTCGGCCTCGGCCAGCTCGCAGGCGGCCGTGATGATCAGCTTCTCGCGTTCCGCACGTTCGCGCTCCCGGCGCGCATGGATCGACATGCTCTCAATTCTAGCACTGCTAGCGCTTCTGTCGTTGTTCTGCTAGCGTCGTCCTCGTTTCTAGCAACGCTAGCTTATGGAGACGGACATGCTCACCACCATTGCCTACGGCCTCGCCATCGCCCTCAACCTCATGGTCGTGCTCATCGGCGCGCGCTTCCTGTTCGTCCCGGTCGCCGCGGCCGCCGGCTACGGCGTCCCCGCCAAGCAGGACGGCGACCGGGCCTACCTGACCATCAAGGGGCTGCGCGACGGCACGTACGGGCTGCTCGGCCTGGCCCTGCTGGCCTTCGTCGGCGCCCAGGCCGAAGCCTGGTTCATGCTGATCGTCGCGCTGCTCCCGCTGGGCGACACCCTGATCGTGCTCCGCAACGGCGGCACCAAGGCGGTCGCCTTCGGCGTGCACTTCGCGACCGCCGTCGCCCTCCTCGTCAACGCCGCCCTGCTCTTCGCCGTGTGACCCGGCGATCCCGGAGCTACCCCGCCGTCGCCGTCCGTACGTCCCGCTCGATCTCCCGCCGGGACGTGCGCAGCGGCGAGAACCACATGACCACCGGACCGGCCAGCATCCCGGCCGAGAACACGACAAGCGTGCCGCGCATGCCGATCCCGCCGGCCAGCGCCCCGGCGAGGACCGCGCCGACCGGCGTGGCCGCCCAGGTGAGCCAGCGGGACGTGGCCGCCAGCCGCCCCTGCATGTCCTTGGGCGTCAGGAGCTGCCGCAGGCTGCGTTGGGTGCTCTGGAAGACGAGCGTGACGATGATCATCAACGTCCACGAGACGACCACCACGAGCTGCCCGGCCAGCCCCGGCCCCACCAGCCCGATCGACCCGCTGCACAACGGGTACGCGAAGGCGGCCCCGAGCAGCACGCGCGGCATGCCGTACCGGTCGGTGAGCGGCCCCGCGATCGCCCCGGCCGCCAGCCCGCCGGCCATGCTCACCCCGAACACCAGGCCGGTGGCCAGTCCCGACCAGCCGAGCTCCCGTACGACGTAGTTGACCTCCAGCGCGCTCAGCCCGGCGATGCAGAAGCTGACCGTGGCCATGTAGAGCACGAGCGGCCCGATCACGCGATGGCGGACGACGTACCGCAGCCCTTCCCCGATCTGCTCGCGCAGCCGAGGGGCCCGCTCCTTCCGCTCCGGCCTGGCCTCCGGCGAACGGATCAGCGCGAGCGCGAGCGCGCCTCCCAGGTAGGACAGCGCGTCGGCGAGCACCGCCTTGGCCGGCCCGAACATCGAGATCAGCACCCCGCCGACCGGCTGCCCCGCCATCCCCGCCACCGTGACCGTGCTGGTGAGCTTGGCGTTCCCCTCCATCAACCGCTCAGGCCCGAGCAATGTCAGCGGGTACGTCTGGTAGGCGGGCGTGAAGAACACCTCACACGTCGCGACCACCAGCGCCACGGCGTAGAGCTGCCCGAGAGTGAGCCCTCCGGCCACGGCCGCCAACGGCACCGTCCCCATCGCACACCCGGACACCAGGAACGCGACGATCATCACCGGCCGCTTGCGCCACCGATCGCTCAGGGCCCCCGCCGGCAATGACGCGAACAACACCGGCAACCGCCGCGCCGCCGTCAGCAGCCCGAGCTCCATCGGCGAGGCGTTCAGCACGAGCCCCGCGACCAGGGGTAACGCCAGATAGGAGATCTCGTTCCCGAGCGAACTGGTGGTCTGGCTGCTCCACAGGAGCACGAAATCCCGCTGCCGCCACAACGACTCCGCCCTCGACATCCGCGACATTCTGCCACCACGGCGAGGGCCGATCCGGTGCTAACTCGCCAGCCAACCGAAGTCCGGCGCCGGGACGTCGAGGACCGCCCCTTCACGGATGTGCCAGCATCGTGCCTGGCCGCGCTCGTCGGTGACCACGAAGACTCCCCGTGGGCGGTCTCCGTCCTCGTCCACCGGCGGCAGGACGGCCAGCTGTTCGACCCGGGCCCGGATCTCGTGCAGCGCGCCCTCTCTGACGTCGCCCCCGTAGAACAGGTAGAGCGTCCAGTTGAAGGGCTTCGCCGGCCACGCCCAGCCGCCGGAGTAGGGGTCGTCGTCCCCGATGATGCGCTCGGCGTCCGGCTTCTGGGCGAAGCCCAGCTCAAGCCACCCTCTGACCGAGACGTACATCCCCATACCCCCGATCCTACGAACGGTTCGGATCGTCCCTCCGAGCGGCAACTCGATCAGGGGGCGCGATCTGCACTCGCGGAACCCTGGCAATGCCCACAGCCGTTGCCGTCGATGCCAACCCTGCGGCGGCTTCCACAGGAGAATGACCCATCTGGCACCCTTGGGCACTTCGACCTTGACGCTACGGACAGCCACGTCGTCGGGGATCGTGCTGATGCGCACACCCCAGGGTCGACAGAGCACTGATGAGGGAGCCGAGTTTTGCCGGCACGGACAATTATCGTCCCGCTTGCTCCCACGCAGTCGACCTCGAGGCGAAACGATGTTCCCATCGTGAGTTTCGTGGTCCAGCGGTCAGTCCGCCCCTCCTCATCGACATGACGAAGCAACACCTTGCCCTTGGCGTTTTTCGAAAGATCTGCGAGCGCGCAATTGACAGGGGGTGATCCCTCAGGATGCGAGGTGGCGATTCCGCTTGCTGTCCCGAGAACGAAATCGCACAACCGGCCAAGAGCGACAAGACGACGACCGCCGCGTATCAGGCGGTGTGGACGTCCACCCGAGCTCGGCCGCGATCTCCCTGGAGCTCAAGTTCTGTTCCTGCGGACGGCACGGCTCAACATCACGCTCGCCGTCTCCGGGTGGCGCGCGAAGCGGCCGTTGCCGTCGCACGTCGGGCCCGTCATGGCAGGACGTCCCTGTGCGACCTGGTGAAATTCGGCCTTGCTGTAATGCGGCGATAATCCGGGCCCGCTTCGTAGCCTGCTGGGCGGTAATTAGGCATCCAATGTATTGCTATCGCGGACGGTTCTGATGCGTACGCGGTTGAACCAGCCGCCCGCAGGGGCCTGGGCCGACTGGACGCCGTACATCTCAATCACCGGAACGAGGGGCAAGCGATCATGGCGACCTCATATGGAGCGGCCGAGACTGTCCTGAACAGCGACAGCAGATGGATCGCCTACATCGACGCGGCCAACCTGTACTACGGGATCTGCGAGAGTGCGGGCCCCGACTACTGGCGTGTGGACGTCGTCAGAATGTGCGACCAGGTACTGAAGTCGTACAACGGCAAGCTGAGCAAAGTGAAGTACTTCACCACCGCGCTGAGCGGCAAGGCCGGGGTGGATCAGAAGCAGTTCGAACAGGACACCATCAGCGTCTACGGCAAGCAGTTCCAGCCGTTCATGGGAAAGACCAAGTACGACGACAAGACCGGCAGCTTCAAGGAGAAGCAGGTCGACGTGCGGCTGGCGGCTCACTTGGTCGGTGACCTGTGCACCAAAGCGTGCGAGGCGGCGCTGGTGGTGAGCTCTGACTCCGACCTGGCCGCGGCGATCGGTGAGGCCAGGTACTACGCGCCGGGCAGGACCATTGTGGCGGCTCATCCCGACGGCGTGTATTCCGGCGCCTACACCGGTCTCGTCCACGAGGCCATCCCGATCGACGCCGGCATGTACAGGAACGCCGCGCGCCTGGACGTGACGCTCAGGAAATACATCAAGTAGGAGGCGAGTCCGCGCGCTCCCGCCGTTCCGCCCGAGACGAATAGGTCCTCAGCCGGGTGCGGTCGTAGACGATCGGGGATCGAGTGATGGGCCGACCGGCGGATCGTCCCACCCGCCATCATTCGACCTCGCCCGAAATCCCCCACACCGAGCGCTGCCGCGCCCCAAGCTGGATATCAGCCTCTCATTAGGATCACGAGCATGGAACACCACGAGGGCACGCGCGGCGTTCTCTACGTGATCGCATGTGCCGCACCTGCCGCCGCCGACCTCCACCGCCTGGTCCCCATGGCTCAGGCGGCCGGATGGCGGGTGCACGTGATCACCACGCCGATAGGCGAACGCTTCGTCAATGTCCCCGAGCTGGAGCGCCTGACCGGTGACCTGGTCCGCAGCACGTACCGCATGCCGCAGGACCCCAAAGGACTCCCTCCCGCCGACGCCGTGATCGTCGCTCCGGCCACGTTCAATACGATCAACAAATGGGCGAACGGCATCGCCGACACCTTCGCCGTCAGCCTGCTGTGCGAGGTGATGGGGTTCGGCGTCCCGGTCCTGGCCGTGCCACTGCTGAAGGACGCACTCGCCCGGCACCTCGCCTTCCCGCGGAGCCTGGACACGCTTCGAGAGATGGGGGTGCGGGTCCTGTTCGATCCAGCCGCTCCGCCGCAGTCCCGCATGCCATCCTGGGAACGCATCATGCAGGAGCTGCACGCCGTTGTCGGGGAGCGACAAACGCAGAGGTGATGGCATGGACGCCCACAAGGAGATCGGCCAGCGAATCGCTCGGGCACGCCGTCGCCGTGGACTCTCACAGGCGGTCCTCTCCGGTCTCGTCGGCCGCTCCGAGAGCTGGCTGAGCCAGGTGGAGCGTGGGCAGCGCGCCGTGGACAACCACACCGTGATCACTGCCCTCGCTGATATCCTCGGCCTGCCCGTGGCCGAATTGACCGCGAAGAAGACGAACGCGATGACGCGCTACCAGGCAACATCGGCCATCCGACAGGCGATGATGGGCTACGACGGCCTCTCCTCGCTCATCGATCCTCGATACCCGGAGAGCTCCCCCGAGAGCGTCGTGTGGCTCCGGCACGAGATCCGCCGCGTCAACCGGCTCTACCAGGCCACCCATTACGACGAGGTCGGCCGGCGGTTGCCTCGCCTGATCGTGGCCACCGAACTGGGCAGCCGCCATGCCCCCGCCGCCCAGCGCCGGGCGTACCAGACCCTTCGCTCACTGACCTACCACTCCGCCACCACGACCCTGCGCCGCGTGGGAGAGGCGGAACTCGCCTGGGTGGCCGCCGACCGCTCCCTCGCCGCCGCACAAGAAGCGGACCGGCCCCTCCTCGCCGCTGTGAGCGCCTACCGGCTCGGCTACGTCCTCGTACGGCTTCGTGAGACGGAACGCGCGCTGCACCTGGTTCTCCAGGCGGCCGACGCGTTGCAGCGCGCCACCCGGCGCCCCGCTCCGCGCACCCTGCCCATCGTCGGCGCGCTCTACCTGGTCGCCGTCACCGCCGCCGCTGCCGCGCACGAGCAGGCCGCAGTGCGCACCTTCCTCGCGCAGGCCCGGCAGATCGCCGACACGCTCGGCGAAGACCGCAACGACTTCTGGACCGCCTTCGGTACGACCAACGTGACCATTCACGAGATCTCGGCGGCCGTCGAGTTCGGTGACACCCGTCGAGCGATCGGCAGCGGCGAAACCCTCGACCTGGCACAGCTCTCTGACGGCCTGGTCGGACGCCGTGCCCAAGTCCACCTGGACCTCGCCCGTGCCTACGCCTTGCAGCGTAAGGACGCCGCGTCGGTCAACATGCTCCTCGAAGCCGAGCACCTCTCACCCGAACTCGTTCGGTACGGCGGTCGTCCCCGAGAGCTGCTGACCCAACTGCTCAAGCGGGAGCACCGTGCCAGCACCCCGCAGCTTCGCGGACTGGCTCACCGGGCCGGCATCGTCTGACCCGCACTTTCGTGCGGATCCTTGACCTTTACCACCGTGTGGGTTCCCCCGTTGACCCGCACCTACGGTTCCTCCTGCGTGGCGTGACCAGAGGCCACGTCCCCCAACAGGAGGGAACGTCACATGCGGCACGACCAGAGAAACGCGTTGAATCGGTGCCCCTGCTGCCCCGAGCCGCCTCAACCGATCGCCCTCGACACCGTGCCTCGCGCGGTCCGCCCCCTCTCGGCGCTGGAGACCGCCGACGAACTCCGCGCGATCTTGGCGCGCATGGAGATCTCCTCCGACGTCCACAAGGGACGCGGGCTCGCCCTGATATCGGTGTGGGCCGGACTCGTGGTCTGGACAGACGGCTTCTGGTACCGGTGGTGGACGGGACGTCGCTCAAGAACAGGCCGCTGGCTGTACGCACATCATTCCGTGTTCGAGCCGGAACGGGCCGCTCACCGGATCGCCGCTCGGTACGCCGAACTCCGCCGAGAGCCAAGCAGCAAGGCAGTCGGCGTGTCATGACGGGTGACGACGGCTGCCTGAGCCCGCATATACCCATGGCCCAACGCGACCACGTCCGGCTCACGTGGCTGGAACCATGCGGCGTCTTGGAGCGCGTCCGCGTCGTGGTGTGGACGTGCACATGCCGGGCCCTGTTCTACGAACTGTGCGAGGGCGGCGGCCAGACACTGATCCGCCGCATCTTGCAAGCCGAAGGAGGGGCCGTGGTCCACGAGACCCACCCGTGCTCCGCTGTCGAAGCTCGCGCGACGTGGACGGCACTCCTGTCAGGCCGAGCCCGGTAGCCGGGCACGGCGGCTGGATCACGGTCGTCGCATCCCACGGCCACTGGACGCGGCCAACGTACGCCGCGCCCTTCGCGTGATCCTCAAACGAACGGACCTCAACCCCGATGAGTGGACTCCCCGAGAGCTCCGCCACAGCTTCGTCTCGCTCATGTCGGACGCCGGAGTGGCCGTGGAGGACATCGCCCGGCTCGTTGGCCACAAGGGCACCGTGGTCACAGAGAAGGTCTGCCGCAAGCAGCTCCGCCCCGTCCTTCTGGAAGGCGCGGAGGCCATGGACCTCATCTTTCCCGGAGAGAACCGGGAAGCATAGTCACTCACTTAGTCACTCAGAAGACCAAAAAGGCCACTTCCGATTTACGGAAATGGCCTTCAAACTGGGTGGGGCTACCAGGACTTGAACCTGGGACCTCTTCCTTATCAGGGAAGCGCTCTAACCGTCTGAGCTATAGCCCCGCACACCGAACCGTATCGCATTCGCCTGTTGGAGGCGAACCAGTTGTTCTGACGAGAAAAGCTTACCGTGTCCGACGGGCTGCTCGTGCCGCACCAGCCACCCCGGTGCGGCACGAGCCCCCGCCCGAACCTGCTATTCGGCCTCGCTGAACGTCACCTCAACGCCCCCGACCAGGTCGGAGGCGATGTTGTAGATGACCGCGCCCAGCGTGGACAGAGCGGTGATCAGCACCACGTTCACGGCGCCGATCAGCGCGGTGTACCCGAGGATGCGCACCGGCTCGAACCACGAGGCGATGTTGATCGGGATCGAGCTCTGTCCCTGCTCACCCTTGCCGAGCTGGTTGACCAGGTCGACGAGTGAGTCGAACACCCCCAAGGCGGACAGCACGCCGTACAGGACGGCCACTGCCACGAAGAGCACCACGAAGCAGACCAGGGACACCACGAAGCTGAACTTCATGGCCGACCACGGCTCGATGCGGCGCAGCACCAGGTGTGCCTTGCGGGGCAGCCTGGACCCCGCGTTGTTCGACGACTTCTTCTTGGGCATCTCGACGGCCGGAGGTGCCTCACTGGTGAGCGACGGACGGATGCGCACCGTCTCGTTGCCCTCCGCCTGCGGCTCGTCCTTGGAACGAGGCTGAGCGGCGGCGCCCTTCGCGGGCGTCCTGTCCTGCTCGCCGTCGACCGAATTGAAGATTTCCGGTTCAGTGGACTTCTTCGGCTGATGTCCGTTACCCGACGCCGCCTGGGCTCTGGCGGTGCCACCCTGGGCGCTCATGATTTACTCTCCTCCCCCGTCTTCCTCATTCTCCACCGGAGACTCCATCGACTCCGCGTTCCGGGCGAGGGCAACCACGCTGTCGCCTTCGGCGAGGTTCATCAATCGCACTCCCATGGTCTGGCGGCCGGACTGCTTGATCTCGCCGGCACTCGTCCGGATCACCCCGCCGGCGGACGTGATCGCGAAGACCTCGTCCTCTGGGTTGACCATGACGGCTCCGACCAGCTTGCCACGGGAACTCACGATTTTCGCAGTCAGCACGCCCCTACCGCCACGTCCTTGAACTGGATACTGCTCCACTGGCGTCCGTTTTGCGTACCCAGCCTTCGTGGCGATAAGCACATCTTGACCGTCGGCGATCCGATTCATGGCGAGAAGTTCGTCTCCATCGAGGAACCTCATGCCGATGACACCGCTGGTCGCGCGGCCCATGGGCCGCAGCGCCTCGTCGGAGGCGGTGAACCTGATCGACTGCGCGCCCTTGGAGACGAGCAGCAGATCGTCGGTCTCGGAGACCAGGCGGGCGCCGATGACCTCGTCGTCCTCGCGCAGGTTGATCGCGATCAGACCGCCGGACCTGGGGGAGTCGTACTCGGACAGGCGTGTCTTCTTGACCAGGCCGCTGCGCGTGGCGAGCACCAGGTAGGGGGCGACGTCGTAGTCGCGGAGGTCGAGAACTTCCATGACTGTTTCGTCGGGCTGCATGGCCAAAAGGTTCGCGAGATGCATGCCACGGGCGTCACGCCCGGCATCAGGCAGCTCGTACGCCTTGACCCGGTACACCCGGCCCTTGTTCGTGAAGAACAGCAGCCAGTGGTGCGTCGTGGTGACGAAGAAGTGGTCGACGATGTCGTCCTGGCGCAGCTGAGCGCCGCGGACGCCCTTGCCGCCCCGCTTCTGCGCCCGGTAGAGGTCGGTACGGGTGCGCTTGGCATAACCGCCGCGAGTGATCGTGACGACGATCTCCTCCTCGGCGATGAGGTCTTCGATCGACATGTCGCCGTCGTAGGCGATGATCTCGGTCTTGCGCTCGTCGCCGTAGCGGTTGACGACCTCGGCCAGCTCGTCGCCGATGATCTCGCGCTGGCGGGCCTCGCTGGCCAGGATCGAGTTGTACTCGGCGATCTGGGCCATCAGGCCGTCGTACTCGTCCTGGATGGCCTGCCGCTCCAGGGCGGCCAGCTTGCGCAGCTGCATGTCCAGGATGGCCTGCGCCTGGATCTCGTCGATCTCCAGGAGCCCCATGAGGCCCTGCTGGGCGTGCGAGGCCGACTCCGAGGCCCGGATGAGGGCGATGACGTCGTCGAGCCGCTCAAGGGCCCTCAGCAGCCCGCGCAGGATGTGCGCGCGCTCCTCGGCCTTGCGCAGCAGGTAACGCGTCCGGCGGACGATGACCTCGACCTGGTGGGCCACGTAGTGGCGGATGAACTGGTCGAGCCGCAGCGTGCGCGGCACGCCGTCGACCAGCGCCAGCATGTTGGCGCCGAAGGTGTCCTGGAGCTGGGTGTGCTTGTACAGGTTGTTGAGCACGACCTTGGCGACCGCGTCGCGCTTGAGCACGATCACCAGGCGCTGACCCACCCGCGAGGAGCTCTCGTCGCGTACGTCGGCGATGCCCGAGAGCTTGCCCTCGCGCACCAGCTCGGCGATCTTCAACGCCAGGTTGTCCGGGTTGACCTGGTACGGCAGCTCGGTGACGACGAGCGCCTGCCGCCCCTTGTCCTCCTCGACCTCGACCACCGCGCGCATGGTGATCGAGCCGCGCCCGGTGCGGTACGCGTCCTCGATGCCCCGGCGTCCGACGATCAGCGCCTTGGTCGGGAAGTCGGGCCCCTTGACCAGCCTGATCGAGGCTTCCAGCAGCTCCTCGTCGCCGGTCTCCGGGTTCTCCAGGTACCACCTGACCGCGGCCGAGACCTCGCGCAGGTTGTGCGGCGGGATGTTGGTGGCCATGCCGACCGCGATGCCGCCCGAGCCGTTGACCAGCAGCTGCGGGAACCGCGCCGGCAGGACGTCGGGCTCCTGCGACTTGCCGTCGTAGTTGGGGCGGAAGTCGACGGTGTCCTTGTCGATGTCGCGCAGCATCTCCATGGCGATGGGCGCGAGCTTGCACTCGGTGTACCGCATCGCGGCCGCCGGGTCGTTGCCCGGCGAGCCGAAGTTGCCCTGCCCGTCGACCAGGGGATAGCGCAGCGACCACGGCTGGGCCAGGCGGACCAGCGCGTCGTAGATCGAGGTGTCGCCGTGGGGGTGGTAGGTGCCCATCACGTCGCCGACGACGCGGGCGCACTTGAAGTAGCCGCGGTCGGGACGGTAGCCACCGTCGTACATCGCGTAGAGCACCCGCCGGTGCACCGGCTTGAGACCGTCGCGCACATCAGGCAGCGCCCTGGACACGATGACGGACATCGCGTAGTCCATGTAGCTGCGCTGCATCTCCGACTGGATGTCCACCGGCTCGATGCGCTCAGCCGGGGGAGTGGTGTTCACGTCCGTCACAGGTTCAGGTCCTTCTTAAACGTCGAGGAAGCGAACGTCGCGCGCGTTGCGGATGATGAAGTCGCGCCGCGCTTCGACGTCCTCGCCCATGAGCACGCTGAACAGGTCGTCGGCCTGGGCCGCGTCGTCGAGCGTGACCAGGCGCAGCAGTCGCGTCGCCGGGTTCATGGTGGTCTCCCAGAGCTGGCCGGCGTTCATCTCGCCGAGGCCCTTGAAGCGCTGGACGTTGTCGCGCGGCCGCGGGTCGGCCTTGCCCTGGGCGATGCCGTCGTTGATGACGGCGTCGCGCTCGGAGTCGGAGTAGGCGTAGGAGGCGTCCTCGCCCTTCCGGTCCCACTTGATCTTGTAGAGCGGCGGGCACGACAGGTAGACGTGCCCGGCCTCGATCAGCGGCCGCATGAACCTGAACAGCAGCGTCAGCAGCAGGGTGTTGATGTGCTGGCCGTCGACGTCGGCGTCGGCCATCAGGATCACCTTGTGGTAACGCAGCTTGGCGATGTCGAACTCGTCGTGCACGCCGGTGCCCAGGGCGGTGATGAGCGCCTGGACCTCGTTGTTCTTCAGGACCTTGTCGATCCGCGCCTTCTCCACGTTGAGGATCTTGCCGCGGATGGGCAGGATCGCCTGGAAGCGCGAGTCGCGGCCGCCCTTGGCCGAGCCGCCGGCCGAGTCGCCCTCGACGATGAACAGCTCGCACTTCTCCGGGTCGTTCCACTGGCAGTCGGCCAGCTTGCCGGGAAGGCCGCTGCCGGACTCCAGGAGCGACTTGCGCCGGGTCAGGTCGCGGGCCTGGCGGGCCGCCAGGCGGGCGCGGCTGGCCTGGAGCGACTTGTTGATGATGTCCTTGGCCTCGCCGGGGTTGCGCTCGAACCAGTCGCGCAGGTGGTCGTTGCAGGCCTTCTGCACGAACGACTTGGCCTCGGTGTTGCCCAGCTTGGTCTTGGTCTGGCCCTCGAACTGCGGGTCGGACAGCTTGACCGAGATGATCGCGGTCAGGCCCTCGCGGACGTCCTCGCCGGAGAGGTTGTCGTCCTTGCCCTCCTTGAGGAACTTCTGCTCGCGCGCGTAGCGGTTGACGATGGTCGTCAGCGCAGCGCGGAAGCCCTCCTCGTGGGTGCCGCCCTCGGCGGTGTTGATCGTGTTGGCGAAGGTGTACACCGACTCCGCGTAGGAGTTGTTCCACTGCATCGCGATCTCCACCGCGATGCCGTCGCCCTCCTCCTCGAAGGCGACGATCGACGCGTGCGCCGCCTCCTTCTTGGCGTTGAGGTGCTTGACGAAGTCGGCCAGACCGCCCTCGTAGTGGTATTCGACCGTGTGGGGCTCGCCGTTGACGTGATCGGGCCGCTCGTCGGTGAGCGTGATCGTCAGGCCCTTGTTGAGGAAGGCCATCTCCTGGAAGCGGCGCGAGAGCGTCTCGTAGTTCCAGGTGGTGGTCTCGAAGATCTCGGGATCGGGCCAGAACGTGATCGTGGTGCCGGTCTCGTCGGTCTCCTCGCCCTTGGCCAGAGGGGCCAGCGCCTTGGAGTTGACGAGGTTCAGCCGCCAGTAGTGGCCGTTCTGCTTGACCTCGACGTCCATGGCGGTGGACAGCGCGTTGACGACGGCCGAGCCGACGCCGTGGAGGCCGCCGGAGACCGCGTAGGACTGGCTGTCGAACTTGCCGCCTGCGTGGAGCGTGGTCAGCACGACCTCGACGGCCGAGCGCTTCTCCACGGGGTGGATGCCCGTGGGGATGCCACGGCCGTTGTCGACCACGCGCACGCCGCCGTCGGCCAGCAGCGAGATGTCGATCCTGGAGGCGAAACCGGCCAGCGCCTCGTCCACCGCGTTGTCCACGATCTCGTAGACGAGGTGGTGCAGGCCGCGCTCACCGGTTGAGCCGATATACATACCCGGGCGTTTGCGAACCGCCTCAAGTCCTTCGAGTACGGTGATTGAGCTAGCGTCGTAGGACAACTGCGAAATCCTCCTGCCGCGGACACGCGGCGGGGGAGGCCATCAACTTCATGCTGCCCCTACCGTGCCCGTCACCGTCGTGAGTGCCCCGATGCGCGGTCACCCGGGGGAGTCGGCTTGCTGCCGGGGTGACACGCAAGCGGACGTGTCCGGAATCCTTTTTCATTCTACCGCTTCCCGGAGCCCGTGGTGGCAATACACGCGCCTGTGATGCTCCCTAGCTCGATTTGCCCCCCACTCAAGCATCCCCCCTTCGGAAAGGGGGCTTATCGCGTCTGCGGCTGTCTGATCGCCCTCGGCGCCTAACCATAGGTGTCGCCGGGGCCCCTGCTTCCGGTCACCCGCAAACCCCCTGTGGGCCGGGGTGCGTTCTGCGGCCCTCTGACCTTGACCTTTGTCACGGAACCGTCACCCAGCTCCTCGTTGAGCCTGCGGATGAGGGTGCGCGCGAGCAGCCTGACCTGCGTGGCCCAGGCCGTGGAATCGGCCGCGATGAGCACCTCGCCCTCGTCGAAGGACTCCGGCCGGGTGTGGGCGGCCAGGTCGGGGCCGACGATCTCCTTCCACCGGCCGAACACCGCGCCGACGGCCGCCGAGCGCTCCCAGCCGCGGTCGGCCAGCAGGTCGGCGATGGCCCGGCCGAACAGCTGGGGATCGCCGGCCTCCCTGCGCGGGCCGGCCTTGCGCCTGGGCTCGCGGCGCGGGAGCTGGCCGCGCTTGGCCGCGTCGGCCTTCGCCTGCGCGAGCTTCTCCCTCGCCATGGCGGCCCCCCTGGCCGCCGCGTTGTGCTGCTCATCGGACACGGGTCACGCTCCCCTCAGCGACGTCGAAACGGGCCCCCGCCAGCTCCTCCGGCACGTCGTCGGGCACGGCGGCGGTGATCAGCACCTGTTCGGCCGGCGCGACGATCTCGGCCAGCCTGCGCCGGCGCTGGCTGTCGAGCTCGGCGAACACGTCGTCGAGGATCAGCACCGGGTCGCCGCCGTCGGCCCGCAGCAGGTCGTAGGCGGCCAGCCGCAGCGCCAGCGCGAACGACCACGACTCGCCGTGGCTGGCGTAGCCGCGGGCGGGCAGGTCGCCGAGGCCCAGGATCAGGTCGTCGCGGTGGGGGCCGACGAGGGTGACGCCCCGTTCCAGCTCGGCCTGGCGGACCTCCGACAGCCGGTCGCGGAGCTGCTGTTCAAGGGTTTTCCCCAAGTCTGTGGATAACGTCTGCGCATCGGGAGATCCCCGCTCACCGGCGACTTCGTCCTCCGCGCCGTCCCCGCCTGTGGACAACGTGCTGCGGTAGGCCAGCGTCGCGGGGGCGCTCGTGGGGGCCAGCGCGGCGTAGGCCCCGGCCACCAGCGGGCGCAGCGCCTCGATCAGCTCCAGCCGCGCCCGCAACAGTTCCGCGCCGTGCCTGGCGAGGTGGGCGTCCCACACCTCCAGCGTGCTCAGGACGTCGCCGGCGCCCGCGGTGGCGAACGCGGTGTCGCTCTCGGCCCGCCGGGCGCTCCTGCTGCCCCTGCGGGCCTGCGCGGCCGTGCGCAGCAGGGCGCCGCGCTGCTTCAGCACCCGGTCGTAGTCCGCCCGGACCCCGGCGAACCGCGGAGCCCTGGCCACGAGCAGGTCGTCGAGGAAACGGCGGCGCTCCGACGGGTCACCCTTGGACAGCGCCAGGTCCTCCGGCGCGAACAGGACCGTGCGCAGCAGGCCGATGACGTCGCGCGGCCTGGACACGGGGGAGCGGTTGAGCCGCGCCCGGTTGGCCTTCCCCGGGTTGATCTCCAACTCCACCAGCGCCCGCCGGTCGTCCCTGCGGACGGCGCAGCGCACGATGGCCCGCGCGGCCCCCTGGCGCACCAGCGGCGCGTCGTTGGCCACGCGATGGCTGGAGTGCGTCGCGACATAGCCGAGGGCCTCGACCAGGTTGGTCTTGCCCTGGCCGTTGGGCCCGACGAGAGCCGTGACGCCCGGTTCCAGACCGAGCTCCACGGACGCGTAGGACCTGAAGTCGGTCAGCGAGAGGTGGGCGACATGCACCCCACGAAGGTTAGTCCGCCGCGGGGGCCACCCGTGTCACCGGCTTGCCGTCCTGTGGAAAACCTCGGGCTTCCCCGGACGGCCTGTGGACCACCCGGCCGGACTACTCGGCTTCGCGCGGCGGGGTCACGTCGGCGCCGGGCGAGTCGGCGCCCTTGCCGGTGCTGCCCTCGGTCGAGGTGATCGCGTGGCCGCCGAACTGGTTGCGCAGCGCGGCGACGACCTTCATCGCGGGGGAGTCGTCCTGGCGCGAGGCGAACCGCGCGTAGAGGGCAGCGGTGATCACCGGCAGCGGCACGGCGTGGTCGACGGCCGCCTGGACCGTCCAGCGGCCCTCGCCGGAGTCCTGGGCGTAACCGCGGAGCTGGTCGAGGTGCTCGTCGTCGTCGAGCGCCCGCACCATCAGGTCGAGCAGCCAGGAGCGGATGACGGTGCCGGTGCGCCAGCTGCTGAAGGAGCCCCTGACGTCCTTGACGACGTCGGACGCCTCCAGAAGCTCCCAGCCCTCCGCGAACGCCTGCATCATGCCGTACTCGATGCCGTTGTGGACCATCTTCGCGAAGTGGCCCGCACCGACGTCACCGGCGTGGACGAAGCCGTCCTCGCCCTCGGGCTTGAGCGTCTCGAAGATCGGCATGAGCCGGTCGACGTCGGCCTGCTCGCCGCCGCACATGAGGGCGTAGCCGTTCTGGAGCCCCCAAACGCCGCCGCTCACGCCGCAGTCGACGAAGCCGATGCCCTTCTCGCGCAGCTCGGCGGCGTGCTTCTGGTCGTCCACATAGTGTGAATTACCGCCGTCGACGACGATGTCGCCCTCGTCGAGCAGCTCGCCGAGCTCGTCGACCGTCTGCTGGGTGGGCTTGCCCGCGGGAACCATGACCCAGACCGCGCGCGGCGCGGACAGCCGTTCGACCAGCTCCTTCAGGCTGGCCACGTCGCTGATGTCGGGGTCGCGGTCGTAACCGACCACCTCATGGCCGCCGCGGCGCAGCCGCTCGGCCATGTTGCCGCCCATCTTGCCCAGTCCCACCATGCCGATCTGCATGACGCTCCTCTACCCCCTTGTCAGGCTTCCATCATCCCCGATGACGGGATCAGCCCGACAGGCGGATGGGCATGATCAGGTAACGGTAGTCCGTACCTGCGCCTTCGTCCACAGGCTTGCCTCCGGTGAGGATGGCGGGCTTGGTCGAGGTCGTCATCTGCAGTCGCGCGATGTCGGAGTCTATGGCCCCCAGCCCCTCAAGCAGGAACTGGTGGTTGAAGGCGATGTTCATCTCCTCGCCCTCGTAATCCACAGGCAGTGCCTCGACGGCCTGCGCCTCGTCGCCGCTGCCGGCCTCCAGCACGACCTCGCCGCTCTTGAACGCCAGGCGCACGGGGGTGTTGCGCTCGGCGACCAGGGCCACGCGCTTGACCGCCTCGACGAACGGGCCTGTGGACAGGTCGGCGCGCGCGGAGAACTCCGTGGGCAGCAGCGAGCGGTACTTGGGGAACTCGGGGTCGAGCAGCCGCGTCGTCGTGCGCCGGCCCGCGCTGGAGAAGCCGATCATGCCCTCGCCGGTGCCGCCGGCCGAGCTGAGCGCGATCTCCACCTCGGCGCCGGTGGTGCCGAGGGCCTTGGCGGTGTCGGCGAGCGTCTTGCCGGGGATCATCGCGATCGCGGCGAAGTCCGGCTGGCCCGGCTGCCACTTCAGCTCGCGCACGGCGAGCCGGTAGCGGTCGGTGGCGGCGAGGGTGACGGTGTCGCCCTCGATCTCCATGCGCACGCCCGTGAGCATCGGCAGCGTGTCGTCCCGGCCCGCCGCGACGGCGACCTGGCTGACGGCGGAGGCGAACACGTCGCTGCCCACCCGCCCGGCGGCCGGCGGCATGGTCGGGAGCGACGGGTAGTCCTCCACAGGCATGGTCAGCAGCGTGAACCGCGCGCTGCCGCACGTGACGACGGCCTTGGCGCCTTCCACCACGAAGTCCACAGGCTGTGCGGGAAGCGCGCGCGTGATCTCGGCGAGCAGCTTGCCCGAGACCAGGACGACCCCCGCCTCACCGGTGTGGAGTTCGAGCGTGACCTCGGCGGAGACCTCGTAGTCGAACCCCGACAGCTTGAGCTGCTGTCCCTCCGTCACCTCCAGCCGCATGCCGGCGAGCACGGGCACCGACGGGCGCGCCGGGAGACTGCGTGCCGTCCATGCCACCGCCTCAGCGAGGACGTCTCGCTCGATTCGGAACATCACGGTGATCAGCCTCCTGGGTTCGTCGTTGATTCAAGTGTTCACTCTCCCGCACCGCGGTTCGGGGAGAACCCCTCTATGGGTCTTTGATTTTCTTAGTAAGAGAGATAAGAGGTCATCACACTAGGGGCTGTGGGAACTGTGGACAACTGAAGTCCTTGCAGCTCAGTGCCCCTATTTTCATCCACCGAGGGTGTGGGTGACGCCTGGGGGAAACTTCGCCGCCTGGGGATGAAGATTCGTTGCCCACAGGCCGTCCCCAGATCATGGTGTGTTCATCCACCGGTTATCCACGAGGTTTCCACAGGTTGTCCACGGGGTAAGAGGGGGCCTTCTGGAGTCCCAGATCGACTGTTCACAGGCCGTCCACACGTTATCCACGAGTCATCCCCAGGTTCTCCTCAGGATGTCCCCAGATTCGTCCCCAGCCCTTGTGGGTGGATTTTTCCCGGCATTGGTGGTCGTACCGACGCGCCGTTTTCGCGTTTCCGCTGGTCCACAGTGTTTTCCACAGGCTGTGTACGACCATCAAGATCCACGCTTGCTCTGTTTGATACGCATTGTCAGCTCGTTGACCTGGTTGTACATCGACCTGCGCTCGGCGATGAGCGACCGGATCTTGCGCTCGGCGTGCATCACGGTGGTGTGGTCACGGCCGCCGAACTGCTGGCCGATCTTCGGCAGCGACAGCTCGGTCAGCTCGCGCGCCAGGTACATGGCGATCTGCCGGGCGTTGACGAGCGCGCGGCTGCGCGAGGTGCCGCACAGGTCTTCGATGCTGATGCCGAAGTAGTTGGCGGTCTCGGTCATGATGGCCGCGATCGTGATCTCGGTGTCGGACTCCGAGGTGATCAGGTCCTTGAGCACGACCTCGGCGAGCTGCAGGTCCACACCCTGCCTGTTGAGGCTGGCGAACGCGGTCACCCTGATCAGGGCGCCTTCCAGCTCGCGGATGTTGGTGGAGATCCGGCTCGCGATGTACTCCAGCACCTCGGGCGGCGCGGCCAGGCCCTCCTGGATGGCCTTCTTCCGCAGGATCGCGATGCGGGTCTCCAGCTCGGGCGGCTGGACGTCGGTGATCAGGCCCCACTCGAACCGGTTGCGCAGCCGGTCCTCCAGCGTGATGAGCTGCTTGGGCGCGCGGTCGCTGGAGATGACGATCTGCTTGTTGGCGTTGTGCAGGGTGTTGAAGGTGTGGAAGAACTCCTCCTGCGTCTGCTCCTTGCCCTCCAGGAACTGGATGTCGTCCACAAGCAGGATGTCGATCGCCCGGTAGCGGCCGCGGAAGCCGTCGGCCTTGTGGTCGCGGATGCTGTTGATGAAGTCGTTGGTGAACTCCTCCGAGCTCACGTATCTCACCCGGGCGCCGTCGTACAGGCTCTGCGCGTAATGCCCGATCGCGTGCAGCAGGTGCGTCTTCCCCAGGCCGGAGTCGCCGTAAATGAAGAGCGGGTTGTACGCCTTCGCGGGGGATTCGGCCACCGCCACGGCCGCGGCGTGCGCGAACCGGTTGCTGGCACCGATGACGAATGTCTCAAATGTGTACTTCTGGTTGAGCCGGGCCGGCTCGCTCGGCTTGTTGCTCTTCGCTTCCCACCGATTCGGCGCCGGCTCCGGCGCTTTCTCCACAGGCGGTGTGTACGGCTGCACCTGTTCAAAAGAGAACGAAGGCTGTGGATATTCGGTGGACGCCGGAGGCTGCTCGGGCTGTGGAGAATAGAACTGCGGGGGCTCGGATGCCTGGTAGTGCTGGGGTTGCACCGGCTGTGTGTAACGCGGCTGGCTATCCACACTCTGGGGATAAGGCATATTCACAGGCTGTTGATGGGCGTCCGGCAAAGGCTGTTCGGGGGCCGTCGTGTCGATCATCACGGCCAGCCGCATCGTCATCCCGAGTTCCTGGGACAGCGCGTGGGCCACCAGCGGGCGCAACTTGCCCTCGATGAGGTCCTTGAGGAAGTCGTTGGGGACGCCGAGCACGATCGTGTCGTCCGCGAGAGCGATCGGACGGACCATCGACAGCCAGGTGCGCTGCTGGATGGGCACGTTCTCGTTGAGGAAGTTGCCCAGGGCCCTCGCCCATACCGTGCCGAGGTCGACACCACTCATGGTGCGGCTCCCCTCCTTCCTCTCGCGGCCCCCCGCGATCGTTTATCCACATGACCGTGGCCGCCCCGAGCGGTCGGCGACCCCTTCGTCCACAGCGTGGCGGCAGGGCTTCGTACCCAGGTCCTCCACAGGAGATCCACAGGCTGTGCACGGTGTTTCCGGTGGTCCAGAAGGGCCGACAGTATCCATGTGCACAGCTGTGTTCAAGACGTTGTCCACAGCGTAGTGGCACCTGGATGCACAAACTGTGGACGTGGGCCCGGCGGTGGAAAAGTCGCCTGTGGATCAGTGGATAACCCGTTCAGTTTGACCTGAGACGCCGTTGGCCCGTAACGTACGACGGTCGGCTTGCCACGCGACGGCTATTTCGCGTGCCCTCGCTCCCACGGCAGGCCAGCCATGTGTGTATAAGCGCCCCTGGGCGCACCTTCAAGCCTGGAGCCCACCCGTGAGCAAGCGTACTTTCCAGCCGAACAACCGTCGCCGCGCGAAGACCCACGGCTTCCGGCTGCGGATGCGCACCCGGGCCGGTCGCGCCATCCTCGCCGCTCGTCGCCGCAAGGGCCGCGAGAAGCTGTCGGCCTGATCGACCCGCGCCCTAAGTCCGGCCCGTCGGTGTACCTCGCCGACGGGCGTTAGGCGTATACGGTGCTGTCCCGTCAATCCCGCATGCGGCGCGGGGACGAGTTCGAAGCGGCGGTCCGGCGTGGCAAACGCGCCGGACGCCCCACTCTGGTGGTGCATCTCAACTTTTCTGGGGAAGAGACACCTCTGGTTGGTTTCGTGGTGAGCAAGGCCGTTGGTGGCGCGGTGACCCGGAACAAGGTCAAACGACGGCTCCGACACCTGATGCGCGACCGTCTCGACCGGCTGCCGCGAGGTAGCCTGCTGGTGGTACGCGCCAATCCACCGGCCGCGTCCGCGTGCGTCGAGCAACTGGCCGCCGAGCTCGACGCCGCGCTGGATCGTTTGCTCAGGCGGCGCGAGTCCTCGACGGGTGGACACAGATGACGGAGCAGCCGCAAGGGATGCCGGGCCTCGCCGCCCGGGCGCTGATCATCCCCATTCGGTTCTACCGGGCCTTCATCAGCCCGATGCTCGGTCCACGCTGCCGGTTCTACCCGTCGTGCAGCGCGTATGGGCTCGAGGCGATTGCCGTACATGGGGCATTGCGCGGCACATGGCTGACTGTCCGGCGCATCGGGCGGTGCCACCCATTCCATCCCGGAGGTATAGACCCGGTGCCCCCACGCCCGGTCCGGTCCCACGAAACGCAAGGGAGCTAGCTCGGTGGAGCTGTCCTGGCTCAATTGGCTGTATACGGCCGTCGCCCAAGTCATCACCTGGATCCACCAGGTCTACAGCACTTTCCTCGACCCCAACAGCGGGTTGACCTGGGCGCTGACCATCGTCACGCTGACCGTCTGCATGCGGATCCTCATCTTCCCGCTGTTCCTCAAGCAGATGCGGTCGTCGCGGAAGATGCAGGAGCTGGCACCGAAGGTCCAGGAGCTCCGTAAGCGCTACAAGAACGACAAGCAGCGCATGAACCAGGAGGTCATGGCGCTGTACCAGGGTGCGGGCGCCAACCCCCTCGGTGGCTGCCTCCCCGTCGTGGCGCAGTTCCCGATCTTCATCTCGATGTTCACCGTGCTGCGGGCCATCGCCGCCGACCAGGCCAAGTTCGGCATGTCGCAGGAGCTGGTCGACAGCGCCAAGCACGCGCTGATCATCAACGCTCCCCTGCCCGCCACGTTCTTCGAGGCCCCTGACATCGCCCAGAAGGTCGTCATCGGCTTCTTCGTGGCGATCAGCTCGCTGACCACGTTCCTCACCGTCCGGCAGAGCGTGACCCGCTCGATGGCGCAGATGCCGGACAACCCCATGGCGCAGCAGCAGAAGATCCTGATGTACATCTCGCCGCTGTTCGCCTTCTTCAGCCTCAACTTCCCGCTGGGCCTGATCCTCTACTGGGTCACCACCAACCTGTGGACGCTGGGCCAGCAGCACTGGTTCTACAGCCGGCACCCGATGCCGCAGTTCGACGCCAAGGGCAACGCCATCCCCGTGACGCCCAAGCCCGGCCTTGTGGCCAAGATGCGCAAGACCACTCCGGAAGAGGAAGCCCCTCCCGCCGCCCCGGAGCCTAAGATCATTAGGCAGCAGCCCAGCCGCCAGTCCCGCAGCAAGCGCACCGGCAGCAAGAAGTCTTGAACACGAAGGAGAGGCCGGCGATGACCGAGGCCGAGCAGGAGAAGGCTCCTGATCTCAACGCGCTTGAGCAGGAAGGCGAGATCGCTGCCGACTACGTCGAGGGCCTTCTCGACATCGCCGACATCGACGGCGACATCGACATGGACGTCGAGGGCGACCGCGCCATGGTCTCCGTCGTGGGGCTCAAGGGCAACGAGCTGGTAGGGCCCGCGGGAGAGGTCCTGGAGGCGCTGCAGGAGCTGACCCGGCTGGCCGTCCACCGGCAGACCGGGGAGCGTTCGCGGCTCATGCTCGACGTCGCCGGCTACCGCGAGCGGCGCCGGGCCGAGCTGAGCAAGCTCGGCACCGAGGTCGCCATCCAGGTCAAGGAGAAGGGTGAGCCGAAGGCGCTGCACCCGATGACGCCGTTCGAGCGGAAGATCGTCCACGACGCGGTGGCGGCCGCCGGGCTGCGCAGCGAGTCCGAGGGTGAGGAGCCGCAGCGGTACGTGGTGGTCCTTCCCGCCTGAAACGTGCATAGTGAGCCGGTTCGGCCGTCTGTCGGCGCTTGGGTGCGCTGATGGGCGGCCGTTTCCGTATCTATAGCTGTACGTGCGGGATGCGGGGCCTGTGTGAGCCACTAGGGGGTTTGCAGGCTCGCCTCCATGCTTGCGCGGATCGATCCCTGTTCCCTGTTGTTGGAGCGTTGTTCGGCGTCTTCGTGCGCTGGCGTTCGGGTTCGGCGCTGGTAGTGGGGGAGCGTGCGGTTTTGTGCGCTGGCCTTGGCATTCATACCGGAAAGCGGATCAGAGTGCTTCTTTCGGGCGATATGTGCTTTATGTCGTTTATTGGGGATTTGGTGTCGAGGGTGGATCGGGAGGGGTACGCGGCGGCGTGCTCGACCGTCACCCACATGCCAGCCCGCTAGTCTTCCAGTGTGATCTCGCATCTAGCCTTGGGTGGACACCGCCCCTAGAACGTCGAGACACCCACCGTCGAAAGCCCACCGGCATCACCGCCGAGCAGGCAACCTGAGTACGAACACCACCTGAGACCGAGAAAGGGCCAGCATCCAGTGAGCGAAGAGCTTCCGGCGCCGCCGGACATAGCGCGGGACGTCTTCGCCGGGGAGGCATGGGATCGCGCGAACGCGTTCGCCGCGCTGCTGGCGGGCCCGGGCGTCGTCCGGGGACTGCTGGGGCCGCGTGAGGTGCCGCGTATCTGGGATCGCCACCTGCTCAACTGCGCCGTGGTCGCCGAGGCCGTGCCGCCGGAGGTGCGGCTGGTGGACATCGGCTCCGGGGCGGGGCTGCCGGGGCTGGTTCTGGCCATCGTCCGCCAGGACATCGAGGTCACGCTGCTGGAGCCGTTGCTTCGCCGTACGGTGTTCCTGGAGGAGTGCGTCGAGGCGCTCAAGCTGGACAACGTCGAGGTGTTGCGCGGGCGGGCCGAGGACCTGGCGGGGGAGCGGGAGTTCGACGTCGCCAGTGCTCGGGCGGTCGCGCCGCTCGACCGGCTGCTGAAATGGGCCATGCCTCTTCTGCGTGAGGGCGGCGAGCTGATAGCCATGAAGGGGGAGCGAGCCGCCGGCGAGCTCGCCGAGGCGGAGTCCCAATTGCGGGCCTGCGGGGCCCGAACGGCCGAGCTTGTGACCGTCGGGCACGGTAAGGTCGAGCCGCCTGCAACATTGGTTCGGGTGGTAGCGGGTCGCGCGCCGGAGCGAGCCAGGCGGCGACGAAGGAGGTGACGGTTGTGCCAGTCGCGTCTTGCGGTCTTGGCTGGCCGGACAGCCGTCGGTCCGAGAGCCCAACCGGGGTTGGATGGCCCGAAATGGGCGTGTCGCAACAGCAAATTCCCGGCACCGGCACACCACTGGTTGAAAGGATGGCCAACGTGACCCAGACCCCCCTGAACCCCGGTGATTCGCCGTTGGTACGAGAGGCGCTCAGTTCAGTGGTTTCACGTGAAACACCTGCCGCCACCCAACCGGCCGCCACCCAGCCAGCCGCCGAGCAGCCGGCCGCCACCCAGAGGGGCGGCACCAGCGGCGACGGCGACAACTCCTGGCCGCGGCCGGCGAAGTGCAGAGTGATCGCGATAGCCAACCAGAAGGGCGGCGTCGGCAAGACCACCACTTCGGTGAACATTGCCGCGGCCCTGTCGATGCACGGCCAGCGCGTCCTCGTGGTGGATCTCGACCCGCAGGGCAACGCCTCGACGGCTCTGGCCACCGAGCATCGCGGTGACGTACCGGATGTCTATCAGGTGCTCGTCGACGATCTGCCCATGGTGGAGATCGTCAAGCAGGTCCCCGAGATGCCGAACCTCTACTGCGCGCCCGCCACGATCGACCTGGCCGGCGCGGAGATCGAGCTCGTCTCGCTGGTGGCGCGGGAGGCCCGGCTCCGGCGGGCGTTGGCGGCGTACGAGGCGGAGTTCGACTACATCGTCATCGACTGCCCGCCGTCCCTCGGCCTGCTGACGGTCAACGCCCTGGTCGCCGCGGAGGAGGTCATGATCCCGATCCAGTGCGAGTACTACGCGCTGGAGGGCCTGGGGCAGCTCCTCAGGAACGTCGACCTCATCAAGGCTCACCTCAACCCGGCCCTGCGGCTCTCCACGATCGTCCTGACGATGTACGACGGGCGTACCCGGCTGGCTTCGCAGGTCGCCGACGAGGTGCGGTCGCACTTCGGGGAGACGGTGCTGAAGACGGTCATCCCGCGCAGCGTCCGGCTGTCGGAGGCGCCCAGCTATGGGCAGTCGGTCATGACGTACGACCCGGGGTCGAGCGGGGCGATGGCGTACATGGACGCGGCCCGGGAGATCGCCCACCGCGCCACCGTGGCTTGATCCTGCTCGCTCTCGGGTCTTCTGGGCTTGGCTTGAGGGCGTAGTCCGCGCTCCGGTGTGCCTACGCCGGGTTGGACCTGGTGGACGTCGGCGGCGGGTGGTCTCGTTCGGCGTGAGTCGTGAGTTGGGCAGATTTGTAACCGTGTCGGCGTAAATCCCACAGGACTGTGTGTGGCGTGGGGGCACCCCGTTGGGCCCGCAACGGTAACCTCTCCTGGAGTGACCGGAATCGACCGGCTGGATGAGGAGACGCAGTGAGTCAGCAGCGGCGGGGATTGGGCAAGGGACTCGGGGCGCTCATCCCGACCGGACCCATTGTTGACGGGCCGGGTACGGCGCCCGCTCCCTCGAACGGTTCCACGGTCGAGGCAGGCCCGAAGCCGATCGCTGGAGCGTACTTCAGAGAGGTCGCGCTGACCGCGATCGTGCCCAACCCTCGTCAGCCGCGTGAGGTGTTCGACGACGAGCGCCTCCAGGAGCTCGCCGACTCCATCCGTGAGGTCGGCCTTCTGCAGCCGATCGTGGTGCGTTCCGTGGGCGGCGGCCAGTATGAGCTGATCATGGGGGAGCGGCGCTGGCGGGCTTGCCAGCAGGTCGGTCTCGACCCGGTCCCGGCGATCGTCCGGAACACCCAGGACACCGACCTCCTCCGGGACGCGCTCATCGAGAACCTCCAGCGCGAGCAGCTGAACGCTCTGGAAGAGGCGGCCGCCTACCAGCAGTTGCTGGACGACTTCCAGGCGACCCATGAGCAGCTGGCCAGCAAGGTGGGGCGCTCTCGATCCCACATCACCAACACGCTCCGGCTGCTCAACCTCCCGCCGGAGGTTCAGCTCCGCGTGGCCGCCGGCACCATCAGCGCCGGGCACGCTCGCGCCCTGCTCGGCCTGAGCAGCGCGGGGGAGCAGGTTGAGTTGGCCAAGCGCATCGTGGCGGAGCTGCTGTCCGTGAGGGCGGTGGAGGAGATCGTCGCCATGGGTAGCGCGAAGGCTGCCCAGAAGGCGCCGCGGGAGCGGCAGGTGCCCAAGCCTACGGCTCCTGGTCTGACCCATCTGGCGGACCGATTGTCCGACCACTTCGAGACGAAGGTCAAGGTCGACCTGGGGCGGCGTAAGGGGCGGATCGTGGTGGAGTTCGCGACGATCGACGACCTTGAGCGCATCATCGGGACGATGGCGCCTGAGGCGGCACGGGCGATGCGGGAGCGCGAGGACTGATCTTGCCTGTTTCACGTGAAACCACTCGCTCTTTCACGTGAAACCGCTTCCTTGACTCTCTCTCCTCCTCTCTTCTGTCCTTCTGCACCCGGTCTTGCTTCGTCTTGTGGGCGTGTCCGCAGTGTCGCGGTGGGCGTGTCCGCAGTGTCGCGTCGGGGGTGCGGCATGCGTGGCGAGCGCCTTGGCTGGCTGGGCTGCGGCCTTGAGCTTCTCTCCAGCTCTCTCCAACTCGCTCCAGTTCGACCGGCTCTCCGGCTTTCTAGCTCGCTCGGTGCCGCGCGGTGATTGCTCAGCCGCTTCGTTCTTCGCAGAGGAGCGTGGCTGTGGCCGCGCCTGGTGGATCTTGTTCAGCCTTGCCTCTTCTTGGGCTGGGCCTCGGGCGGTTCGGTTCTCCGTGCCCAACACTCCACGCTTCACGCCGCCATGCCTCACGCATCCGCTCCTGGCGGGACTTTCGGGCTTGCTCTACGTGAACGCAGCTCCTGGAGCGGCGGGCGGCCGTGTTTCACGTGAAACGCCTGCGGGACTCCAGCCGGAGGAGCGCGGCGGGAGGCGGTGTTTCACGTGAAACGGTGCCGGAGGTCAGTGGGCGGCTGCTTTGTGGAGAGCGGCCAGGAAGTCGTCCACGTGCTCTTCGGCGGTGTCGAAGGCGGTCATCCAGCGGACGGTGCCTGCGGTCTCGTCCCAGTAGTGGAAGAGGTAGTCCTGCAGGAGGGATTCTGAGGTGGCGTGGGGGAGGGTGGCGAAGACGGCGTTGGACTCCACGGGGTGGGTGAGGGTGACGCCCGGTACGTCAGCGAGCCCGTTCGCCAGGCGGAGTGCCATCTGGTTCGCGTGAGAGGCGTTGCGGCGCCACAGGTCGTCGGCCAGGAGAGCGGAGAGCTGGGCTGAGATGAAGCGCATCTTGGAGGCCAACTGGAGTGACTGGCGGCGGAGGTAGGGGACGGCGTCCGTCAGGGACGGGTCCAGGACGACCACCGCTTCCGCGGCCATGGCGCCGTTCTTGGTGCCGCCGAAGCTGAAGACGTCCACGCCTGCGTCCGTGGTGATGGCTTTCAGGGAGCAGTTCAGGTGGGCGGCGGCGTTGGCGAGACGGGCGCCGTCCACGTGGAGGCGTAGGCCGGAGGCGTGGGCCGCTTCGGCCAGGGCGGCGATCTCGGTGGGGGTGTAGCAGGTGCCCAACTCGGTCACCTGGGAGATGGAGACGACCGTCGGTTGGGGCTCGTGGTGCTGGCCGATGAGGTGGAGCTGGGCCTTGATGTCGTCCGGGTGGAGCTTGCCCTGAGGGGTGGGGATGGTTCGGAGCTTCACGCCCAGAAGGCGTTCCGTGGCGCCCGTTTCGTGGGTGGCGATGTGAGCGGTGTCGGCGCAGAGAATGGCGTCGTAGCGGCCGAGCATGAGGGCCAGGCCGACCATGTTGGCGCCGGCTCCGTTGAGTACGGCGAAGCCTTCCGCTGTGGGGCCGAACGTTTCCTTGATTCTGTGCTCGAAGGTTGAGGTCCAGGTGTCGTCGCCGTAGGCGGGGGCGTCTCCCTGATTGGCGGCGGTCATGGCGTTGAGGATGTCGGGGTGCACGCCTGCGTGGTTGTCGCTGGCGAAGCTCTTTGGGTGGGCGCGATTGATCGGCACACCGTAAGGCTATGCAAGGTGCTTGGACGGGAGGTTGGGAGGGGCGGGGCCGCCGAGGGTGGTTCTCGCGGTTGCCTCGCGGGCGTTGGCGGTGGTGCCTCCCGCCGACGTTGCGCTGACGCTTCAAGCGGTGGCCGTTGTCAGGGCTCTGGGACGGTGCGGTTGCGACCGGGTCGCCTGTGCGGCATGGCGACGGATGGCGGCGAGGTCGTCGACGAGGTCTGGTGGAAAGGCCCACGGCTGCTGTCCATGAGTTGAGCGACCGCAACCAGCCAAGGCATCGAAAGAAGGCGGGGCCACCCGTCGGGGGCCGGCCGGTGGCGAGGGGGAAGGGGCCGGTGATGCGGAGGCAGGCGGCTCCGGCACTGCAGAGCGTCAGGGAAGCAAGCCTTGGAAGAAGGCGCCGTCAGTTCGGCGCACGGGATGGCGGGCGCGACGGGAAACGCCGGCACATGAGCCGGAAGGCGTTGGTAGGAGACACGCGCTGAAGAGGCGTCGCCGATGGATGGCCGAGGAGAGTGTTCCTGAAGTGGACGCGCGGCGAGGTGTCGGGGAGAGCTGCTCAGTGACGGACGGCGGACGGGGGCGCTGATGAGCAGTGACCAGGAGCGAGGCGCGCTGGAGGAGAAGTGGCGGCGTGCTGCGGGCGGAGGTTTTGAGGGAGAGGCGCCGAAAGCGGTCAGTCATGGACGGCCAAGGAGAGGCGCTGATGAACGGCGTGGAGGAGATTTCCTGCGGCGGGAGATGCGGTGACGCGCGGTGGGAGACGTCCTGAGAGAGAAGTGCGCTGAAGGCGGTCAGTGACAGGCGGTCGAGGAGAGGCACGCTGAAGGAGATGCGGTGGGTGAGGCACTCAGCTGTGGACGGCTGGGGGAGCGGCGGAGAGCAGCGGTCAGGGGAGTGCGACGGGAGGCGGGGAGCGGGGGGCGAAGGAGGCGCGCGCGAGGAGGCGCGCGCGAGGAGGCGCGGCCAGGAGTGGCGCTGGTACCAGGGTTCTGACGGAGAGGCGGGTGACGCGCTGCGGGAGGCATCCCAGAAAGGGAAAGGAAAGAGCCCGACTTCGAAGGCGGGCGGGTGAGGAGACAGGAGCTCGTCTCAAGCGAGAGACGGAGGCAGGAGCGGCGAGGGGAGGAAACAGGGCCGGATACGGAGGGAGAGACGGGAGGGGAGAGGGTCCACGCGGGGGATGTGCAGGAGTTGCCGCGCGGAGGAATGGAGGAGCTGTCGCTGCAGAGGAAGAAGAGGGGGCTGGCTGCGTGGAAGAGGGAGCAGCAGCCGCGCGCTAGACAAGGGACAGCCGCGTGACAGACGAGAGCAGTCGCCGCCTGGCGGACGAGAGGGCTGTCGTGCGGTGGACGAGGGGAGTCGCCTCGCGGGGGACGAGAGGGCAGCACCGCGCGGAGCACGAGAGTGGTTGCGCCACGGAAGGGAGTGGTGGTCGCCTGGCGGACAAGAGGAGTCGCCGCGCGGGGGACAAGGGGGGGCAGGACGGGAGCGGTGGACGCTTGGCGGACGAGGGGCTGTCATGCGGCGGATGACGGGAGGCGCCGCACGAGGGAAGAGAGAGCAGCAGCCGCGCGGCGGGGCGGGAGTGGTGGTCGCCTGGTGGACGAGGGGTTGTCGTGCGGTGGACGTGGGGGATCGCCGCGCGGGGGACAGGGGCAGCACCACGCGGAGCGTGAGAGCGGTGCGCTGCGCTGCGGAAGAGAGCGGGTGGATGAGCGGGGTGTCGTGCGGCGGATGACGGGAGGCGTCGCACGAGGGAAGAGAGAGCAGCCACCGTGCGGTGGGGCGGGAGTGGTGGTCGCCTGGTGGACGAGGGGTTGTCGTGCGGTGGACAAGGGGAGGCGCCGCACGAGGGACAAGAGAGCAGTAGTCGCGTGAGGGACGAGAGCAGTCGTCGCCTGGCGGACAAGGGGGAGCTCTCGCGGGGGTGGGCAACGGGCGGCGCCGCGCGGTGAACAAGAGAGCAGCGCCGCCCGCGCGGCGGAAGAGAACAGTCGCCGCACGGGGGACGGGGGAGCTGGCGCGCGGCGGAGGCGAGAAGCCACCGCGGGGAAGAGGGGCGAGAAGCCGCCGCGGGAAGTAGGGGCGTGGGGAGGGGTTAGGGGCGGGGGCGGTGGGCGGCGTTTTGGAGGAGGGTGCGGCAGAGGTCGCCGAGGTCGCGTCCCGCTGCCTCCGCGGCCATCGGCAGCAGCGACGTCTCCGTCATCCCCGGCGCCACGTTCACCTCCAGGAAGTGCGGGTCGTCGGCCGCGTCCACGATCAGGTCGGTACGGGAGATGTCCCGCAGCCCCAACGCCGTGTGCGCCGTCACGGCCATCCGGGCGCAGGCTTCGGCGGCGGCCGCGGAGAGGCGGGCGGGGGCGAAGAACTCGGTGTGCCCGGCGGTGTAGCGGGCGGCGTAGTCGTAGACACCGGCGTCGGGGACGATCTCCACAGCCGGCAGCGCCACGGGCCCCTCACCGAGATCGACGACCGAGACCGACACCTCGACGCCCTCGACGTACCGCTCGATGAGGGCGGTGTCGCCATAGGCGAAGCAGCCGACCATGGCGGCGGGCAGCTCTTCGGCCGTACGGACGATGGACGCGCCGAGGGCCGAGCCACCGCGGGCGGGCTTGACGAACAGGGGGAGGCCGAGCCGGTCGATGATGCGGCCGAGCACGACGGTGGCACCGAGGTCGTGGAAGGTCTCCCTGGGGAGGGTGACGGACTCGGGGGTGCGCAGGCCGACCGAGCGTACGACGGCCTTGGCGGTGGGCTTGTCGAAGGCCACGCGGCAGGCGTCGGGGCCGGCGCCTACGTAGGGCACGTCGAGGAGTTCGAGCACGGAACGGATCGCGCCGTCCTCGCCCGCGCCGCCGTGGAGGGTGACGAACACCGCCTCGGGCGGGTCGGCGAGGATGGCGGGCACGAGGGAGGCGTCGGTGTCGCGGGCCTCCACGTCGATGCCCGCGGCGCGCAGCACCTCGCTCACCCGGCGGCCGGAGCGCAGGGACACCTCCCGCTCATAGGAGAGGCCCCCGGCCAGCACGAGCACGTGGCCCAGATCGCTCATCACATCTCCTCCGCTGATCGTACGCGTCCAACCGTACCGGCGGCTGGCGGCGAATGGTGTAGGTGAGGCCCGCACACGAGTACGGCCGGCGTCCCCGTCCCCGGGGAGCGCCGGCCGTACCGAGGAAGCTAGGCCAGTTCGGGCCCCGGAGTGTCGACGCCGGCCCGCTCGGGACCGGAGCCGGTGCCGAACATGTCCCGGAGCTGCATCTCCTGCTCGATCACTCCGGACAGGCGCCGGACGCCCTCGCGGATGCGATCGGGCTCGGGGAAGCAGTAGGACAGTCGCATGTGCCGGGCGCCGCTGCCGTCGGAGAAGAACCCGGTGCCGGGCACGAACGCCACCCGCTCGGCCACGGCCCGCGGCAGGATCGCCTTGGAGTCGAGCCCTTCGGGCAGGGTCGCCCAGACGAAGAAGCCGCCGGCCGGACGGGTCCAGGTGACCTCGGGCGGCATCAGGGCCTCCAGGGAGTCCAGCATGGAGTCGCGCCGCTCGCGGTAGAGCTCCTTGAAGGACTTGATCTGCTCCCGCCACGGCTGCGTGGCCAGGTATTGGCCCACGGCGAGCTGCGTGAACACCGAGTGCGACAGCACGGCCGACTCCATGGCCAGGATCAGCTTGTCGCGGATGGCGTGCGGCGCGAGCGCCCAGCCGACGCGGAAGCCGGGGGCGAGCGTCTTGGAGAACGACCCCAGGTAGACCACGCCGTCGGGGTTGTCGGCGCGCAGGGCGCGCATGGGCTCGCCGTCGAAGCCGAGCAGCCCGTACGGGTTGTCCTCGATGACGAGGATGCCGGCACGCTGGCAGATGTCGAGCACCTGCTGCCGCCTGGCCAGGTTGAGCGTGACGCCGGCCGGGTTCTGGAAGGTCGGGATCGTGTAGAGGAACTTGACGGGCGCTCCGGCGGTCTCCAGCGCGTAGATGGTCTGCGCCAGCGATTCGGGCACGATGCCCTGATCGTCCATGGCGATGTGGACCACTTTGGCCTGGTAGGCGGAGAACGTCCCCAGGGCCCCGACGTACGAGGGGCCTTCGGCGAGCACGACGTCGCCCGGGTCGATGAAGATCCGGGTGATCAGGTCGAGCGCCTGCTGTGAACCGACGGTGACGACGACGTCGTTCGCCCCGGCCTCGATCCCCTCCAGCCGCATGACCTCGCAGATCTGCTCGCGCAGGTGCGGGTCACCCTGGCCGGAACCGTACTGCAGCGCGACCGTGCCGCGCGTGGTGACCAGGTCGGAGACCAGCTCGCCGACCATGTCGAGGGGGAGCGCCGTGACGTACGGCATGCCGCCGGCGAGCGAGACCACCTCGGGTCTCGACGCGACGGCGAAGAGAGCTCGGATCTCGGAGGCGACCATCCCGGTAGC
This sequence comes from Nonomuraea sp. NPDC005730, assembly GCF_040630865.1. Classification (NCBI taxonomy): domain Bacteria; kingdom Bacillati; phylum Actinomycetota; class Actinomycetes; order Streptosporangiales; family Streptosporangiaceae; genus Nonomuraea; species Nonomuraea sp. NPDC005730. The sequence continues at coordinate 185,805 of NZ_JBEXYK010000007.1, read as the reverse complement.
TCGCGCGGCGTACCGATCGACGTAGGCGTCGATGCGCGACCCTTGGGTCGCGGGTGTCTGACCGTGATCCTGCTCTTCCGTCACGGCCCACCTCCTAGGTGTGTCATATCGGACCGAAATACCAGATTACGCCAGTCGGACATGTCCTTCGTGACCGGGCTCGACCGTCGTGGTATCCGCTGGCTCCATCTTCACTGAGCTACCATGCCACCAACGGACGCGGTTTTCGCGCGCTTTTCTGGGTCGACGATAGGGGCCGTAGTTGTCGCGCCGGCTGGTCAACATAACCCTGGACAATCTCGAAGATCTGCCACGCCGCTGCCGGCGGTGCGTGTTCTGGGAGCTCGATCCCGTCAGCGGCGAGCGGGCCATACATGCCGGCGACTCCGGGCTGGAGAAGGAGGCCTGGATCTCGGGCACCCTGCTGGAATGGGGGAGCTGCGGGAAAATCGCCTACGTCGACGGGGTTCCGGCCGGGTTCGTCCTCTACAGCCCGCCGCTCTACAGCCCGCGTTCGCTGGCCTTCCCCACCTCGCCGGTGAGCGCCGACGCGGTGCTGCTGATGACGGCCCACATCATCCCCGAGTTCTCGGGCGGCGGGCTGGGCCGGATGCTGATTCAGGGCGTGGCGAAGGATCTGACCCGGCGCGGGGTGAAGGCCATTGAGGCGTTCGGCGACCTGAAGTGGGAAGAGGCGAGTTGTGTAGTTCCTGCTGAATACTTGCTTTCTGTGGGTTTTAAGACGGTTCGACCGCATTTGCGGTTTCCGCGCCTCCGTTTGGAGCTGAAGAGCGCCGTCTCGTGGCGTGAGGACGTCGAGGTGGCCCTCGAACGCCTTCTGGGCTCCATGAGTCCGGAGCGCGCCCTTCGTCCCGTCTGACGGCTCTTGGGGGCCGAAGAAGGGCAAACGAGAGCCCCCTGCGGCACCGCCGCAGGGGGCTTTCGCATGAGGGCGACTAGATGATGCCGTCGAGCTCGCGGAGCAGCATGGCCTTCGGCTTGGCGCCGATGATCTGCTTCACGACCTCGCCCCCCTTGTAGACGTTCATCGTGGGGATCTGGAGCACGCCGTACTGGCGGGGAACCTCGGGGTTCTCGTCGATGTTCAGCTTGACGATCTCAAGCTTGTCGCCGTGCTCGTTCTCGATCTCCTGGAGGATGGGCGCGACCTGACGGCACGGGCCGCACCACTCGGCCCAGAAGTCGACCAGCACGGGCTTGTCGCTCTTGAGGACCTCGGTCTCGAACGTGGCGTCGGTAACTGCCTTCACGGTGCGCTCCTTACTTCTCGTTGTTGGCGAGCCAGCGCTCGGAGTCGAGCGAGGCGGCACAGCCGGTGCCGGCCGCGGTGATGGCCTGGCGGTAGGTGTGGTCGACGACGTCGCCGGCCGCGAACACGCCGTCGATGTTGGTGGCGGTCGACGGCGAGGCGACCCTGATGTACCCGTTCTCGTCCAGCTCGACCTGGCCCTTGACCAGGTCGGTGCGCGGGTCGTGACCGATGGCCAGGAACAGCGCGTCGGTCGCCAGCTCGCACTCCTCGCCGGTCTTGACGTTGCGCAGCTTGACCGCCTCGACCTTGGTGTCGCCGAGCACGTCGACGACCTCGGAGTCCCAGACGAAACGGATCTTCTCGTTGGCGAACGCGCGCTCCTGCATGATCTTGCTGGCGCGCAGCTCGCCACGCCGGTGGACGACCGTCACCATGCGCCCGAACCGGGTCAGGAACGTCGCCTCCTCCATGGCGGTGTCGCCGCCGCCCACGACCACGATGTCCTTGTTGCGGAAGAAGAAGCCGTCGCAGGTGGCGCACCAGGACACGCCGTGGCCGGACAGGCGCTTCTCGTTCTCCAGGCCGAGCTCGCGGTAGCCCGAGCCCATGGTCAGGATCACCGACTTGGCGTAGTAGGTGTCGGTGTGGGTCTTGACGACCTTGGGGTTGGCCTCCAGGTCGACCTCGACCACGTCGTCGGCCACCAGCTCGGCGCCGAAGCGCTCGGCCTGCTTGCGCAGGTTGTCCATCAGGTCGGGACCCATGATGCCGTCGGGGAACCCGGGGAAGTTCTCCACGTCGGTGGTGTTCATGAGCGCACCGCCCGCCGTCACGGAGCCCTCGAAGACCAGCGGCTTGAGTTCGGCGCGCGCGGAGTAGACGGCCGCGGTGTAGCCCGCAGGGCCCGACCCAATGATGATCACGTTACGAACGTCGCTCAACGCTCCCACGCCTTCCTCGTCTGCTGTTTGCTTCGGGCTCAACAGATCCTAGGCCGCGCTGATTCCCGGCCCTGCCCGCAAAACGAAAGAGCCCGCCGAAGCGGGCTCTGACGTGGGCTTTCGATTACCAGCGGCCCAATGTGGGCTTGCGCAGGTTCTTGCAGTTGAACGGGTCGACGATGTCGATGCGCAGCTTCTTGGCGGCCTGGTCCTTCCAGGAGGCCACGATCAGCGCCTCCTGACCGTTGTACTGGCCCTGGTCGACCGCGAACGTCTTCAGCTTCGAACGGGCGGCCACCTTGCCGACGCATCGGTCGACCCTGGCGGTGTCCGTAGGGCCTTCGAGGGCCGGAGCGGCGCCGAAGTACCCGAGCAGCGGCTGGCGCAGCTCCCGGTCGCTGTAGTTGTAGTTGCTGTCGGTCAGCGCGTAGGCCCTGGCCCGCTGGTGAGGCTTCGACGGTGTCGCGGGCTGCGCCACCGTGGGCCCGGACGAACCGCCCGGCCCGCTCCCGCCGGCCAGCAACCCGCCCGAGACCGCCAACGTGCCGACCACCACCGCGGCCGCCGCCGACGCCGCCACGGCGGGCATGGCCCACCTGCGCCGCCGTACCGACCTGGTCCGGGCCGGGACGATGGTGCCGTCGTCGGAGACCACCCCGAGACGTACCGGCTCGGGGATCTCCGCCGCCGGCTGCTCCCACGGGGAGTCCCGCATGAGCCTGTCCCAGTCAGGTGCTTCCACGAGGTCGACACCCCCGCGGCGGGACTCCGCCTCGGCGGCCAGCGCCTTGTCGATGCGCAGTGCGACGCCCATCGGCATGGCCGGTGTTGGGGTCGCCGCGAGCACCTCGCGAACCGCCGCCAGATCTGCCAGAAGCTCCCCACAGGGGTCGCAGACCGCGAGATGCTCGCGGACCCGGCGTGCCGTCGCGGCGTCCAAGAGATCCTCTGCCAGCTCGGCGAGGACCTCAAGATCGTAGTGCGTATCACCCGTCACGAAGTTCTGCTCCCTTCGCGGATGAGACGCGATTGAGGTCCGAACGGTTCCGCAGATGCGAAAGAATTGGGGCAAGTTTCGCGCGACCCCGTGCGCATCTGCTCTTCACGGTGCCGCTCGGCACCTGTAGCACCTGAGCTGCGTCTTCGACCGAATAGCCCATCATGTCCACGAGCACGAGGGCCGCCCGCTGGTCGGCGGGCAGCAGTTTCAGAGCGGCCGAAACCTCCATCGAGACCTCGCGCTCGACGGTCTGGTCGGGGAGCGGGCTGTCCCGCTCGGCGGCCTCGATCAGTTCGTCGTCGGCCACCGGACGGACGGACTTGCGCCGCATCCGGTCGAGGCAGGCGTTGACGACGATGCGGTGGAGCCAGGTGGTGACGGCCGCCTCGCCACGGAACGAGGCGGCCTTGCGATATGCGGAGACGAACGCGTCCTGAACGGCGTCCGCCGCCTCGTCAGGGTCACCGAGAGTACGCAGCGCCACCGCCCACATGCGGTCACGGTGCCTTTTGACGATCTCGCTGAACGCGTGTGGATCCCCGTTGATGTGCGCGGTCAGCAGCTCGGCGTCTGTGATCGCCGGCCGCTCCGCTGGTGAGGGTGTCTCGGGTGGGGAGTTCACAAGAGAGATTCCTGATTTATGCCGATCCGGGAGAATGCACCACTACTTCATAGATGGTGCCACGAAACTGGCCCGCATCTGCCGGAACGCGCGTAAACCAGATCAAAACGTACCGACCGGTTGCCGGGTCCTCGGGGGTCAGGGTGGTTTTGCCCGAGGCGCTCTTCTGGGTCGCCACGGTCTTGAGCGAGCCGAGCTCGGGGGAGTCGCCGACCCTCAGCTCGACGCTCGCGCCGTCGGCCTTGGCCAGCGTGGCCACCACGTCGCTGATCTGCATGGACTTGCCCATGTCGAGGAGCAGGCCGACGCCCTTCTTGAGGTTCCCCAGCTCGGCGTTGCCGTAGCTCTGGGTCGTCCAAGACGTGCTGGGCTTGCCGTCGATGGCCAGCCCGGCGATGTCGGACTTCTCGTCGCCGTCGTCGCCGAGCGGGTCGAAGCCCTTGGCCTTGTCCGGCTTGACGGCCTGGGCCGAGGCCGAGGCGGAGGACTTGCCGGTGGTCGGGCTGACCGACGCCTCGGGGGTGGCGGGACTGCCGAGGCTGCGGCCGATCGTCCAGGCGCCGACGCCAACGGCGGCGATGACCAGCAGCACCACCAGCGTCATCAGCACCCGGTTGAGCACGCTGCCGCCGCCCTGGCTGGGCGGCCGGCGCGGCACGGGCGGCGGGGGCGGCATGGTGCGCTGCTGCCGGTGGGCGATGTCGAGGCCCTCGGTGTGGGAGGCGGAGGCGACCGCCGGCGTCGAGGGGTAGGAGATGGCGATCGGCATGGGCCTGGCCACGTCGGCCAGCGCCTCGGCGACCTCGGACGGGCTCACCAGCGCGCCCTGGCCCTTGCGCGACTCCGGAAGGCAGGCGCGGACGGTGACGGTGTCCAGGTAGTTGGGGACGCCGGCGGTGACCTGCCGCGGCGAGCAGAAGTGCCCATCGATCATGGGAGCGGCGGGCAGGCCGCCCTCCTCCTCGTCGCCGGGCCAGTGGCCGGTCAGGCCGGCGTACAGCAGCCTGCCCAGCCCCTCGGCGTCGTCGAGGGCGGGCTGGTCGGTGGTGAGCCCGGACAGCGCGGCGTCGACGGCCACGCCGAGCACCTTGACCGTGTTGCCCGTCGTCCAGACCAGGTGGGACGGTCGCAGGCACAGGTGGTAGAGCTTGGCCTCATGGGCGTGCGCCAGCGCCTCGGCGGCCTCGGCCACCAGGCCGGCCGCGCGTTCGGGCTCCAACGGGCCGGCGGCGAGCAGGTCGGTCAGCGTCTCGCCGGTGACCCACTCGCTGACCACGTAGGAGTGCTTGTCGTCCTCGCCGGCGTCGAACACCTGCGTCAGGCGCGGGTCGGTGAGCCGGCTCGCGGCACGGGCGGCGGTGACGACCTCGTGCACGCGCGGGAAGTCGGGGCCGAACGTGTGCACCGCCACCGGGCGCGCGAGGATCTCGTCGATCGCCTTCCACAGGGTCGCGCCGTCGGACTCGGTGACGCGGTCCTCCAGCCGGAAACGTTCGGCCAGTCGGGTGCCGGGTTCCACGGCCGACGTGCTCACAGGCTCTCTCCGCTAGGCCGATCGGGCGTGCTCATGACTCGACTCACCTGCGTGGTGGTGTCCCACGTAGGCACGCTATGCCGGGTGGATCCGCCCACGCCCCTCCTGCTTCCATTCGCGCGTGTCGGGCACCATGGTAGTGCCGAGTCGATTCCGCCCGCGTTCTTTGCCAACCGGAAACTCGTCAGCCGTCGTGGTCAAGTCCGTCCATATGCCGGATTTCCCAATTACTACCGGCCTACGCGTCTGGCGACCATACCAACGAGTGAGTTGACCTCCGCTATGCGCATCCTGTGGGCGACGGCGAGATAGAGCAACAGACCCAGACCACCACCCACGGCCAGGACTATCAGCGAGTTGACGAAACCCAGACCGCCGAACAGCTGAGTGACCACCCAGACCGTGAGCAGCCCCAGCACGGCCGTGGGCAGCGACGCCAGGTACATCCTGGTCAGCGCCGTGCCGATGGTCCAGCCGCCCAGGCCCTGGACGCGGCGGCTGGCCAGCGTCCAGGCCAGGACCGCGCCCAGCCCGTACGCGACGGCGTAGGCCAGCGCCAGGCCCATCACCGCGTAGCGGGCGGGCAGCAGCACGAAGAAGATCACCATGAGCAGCGCGTTGACCGCGGTCGTGCCGGCCCCCACGAACACCGGCGTACGGGTGTCGCCGAAGCTGTAGAACACCCGCAGCAGCAGCTGGAACACCGCGAACGGCACCAGCGCGAGGCCGTAGACCTGCAGCACGTTCCCGATGTAGACGGCGTCGGCGACGCTGTTGGCGCCGTGGCCGTAGATCGGCACGGTGATCGCCGGGCCGAGCACCATCAGCAACAGCGAGACCGGCACCATGAGCGAGCAGATGAGCCGCACGCTCGACCCGAACTCGGTGCGCACGTCGTCGAGCCGGCCCTCGCCCACCGCCCGGCTCATCCGGGGCAGCATCGCCGTGATCACCGACACCCCGATGATCCCGTACGGGAGCTGGAAGAGCTGGAACGCCAGCGTGTACGGGCTGATGCCGTGGCCGGCCACCTCGTTGCCCGCCGAGCTGGCCAGGTTGGTCGTCAGCATGAACCCGAGCTGGGTGACCACCACGTAGCCGATGGTCCAGACCCCGGCCCTGCCCATCTCGCCCAGCCGGGCGTTGCGCACGTCGAAACGCGGCACGAACGAGAACCCCACCCGCTTGAGCGCGACGATCAGCACCACCGCCTGGGCGACGATGCCCGCCGTGGTGCCGAGACCGAGCAGCGCGAGGTCGCCGGTGGTGACCGCCTCGATGTCGGACCCGCTGCCGACCACGGCGTAGGCCACGAACACGCAGATGACGACCAGGTTGTTGAGCACCGGCGCCCACATGGGAGCGCCGTAGCGGTCGCGGGTGTTCAGGATGGCGCCCGCCACCGCGCCGATCCCGAAGAAGGCGAGCTGCGGCAGGATGAACCGGGCCAGCATGACCCCGGTCTCGAACTTGATGCTGCCGCGGTCCCAGTCGGTGTAGAGGTCGATGAGCAGCGGCGCGCCCAGCACGGCGAGCACGGCCACCACGACCAGCACGGCGGTGGCCAGCGTCAGCAGGCGCTGCTCGTAGGCGCGGCCGCCGTCGGCGTCGTGCTGCTGCGCCCGGACGATCATCGGCACCACGACGCTGCTCAGCACGCCGAGCAGCAGCAGGTCGAGGATGCTGTACGGGATCGCGTACGCCGCGTTGTAGGAGTCGCCCAGCGCCGCGGTGCCGATGGCGTAGGCCAGCACCATCGTGCGGGCGAACCCGGTGACCCTGGACACCATCGTGCCCGCCGCCATGATGGCGCTGGCCCGCAGCATGCGGCTCATACGGTCTCACTCTCCCGGGATCTGCCCGCTCGCGCGAGCCGTCGCTCCGACCGGCGGCGCAGGATCCGCGTCACGACGGCGGCGAGCATCACCGTCAGCGCGGCGCCCACGATGACCAGGGCGATGCCGGTGTAGCCGGTGGTGTGGATGGTCAGCCGCTGCGGCTTGCCGTAGGGCAGGTTGTCGATCGTGCGCAGTTGCACGGTGATCGTGGCGTCGCCGCTGGTGGTGGCGTTCATCGTCACCTGGCGCGTGCCGCTCAGGTTGCCGCCGATCACCAGCGGCTCCGGCGGGAGCGGCTTGATCTGCAGCCGCCCGGGGTTGTTGGACTTGACGTCGATGTAGAGGGTGACCGGCTTGTCCAGCGAGTTCTTCACGCTGATGGGGACCACGCCGTCGCTGCCCGCGAGCGTGCGCGGCGCGTCGGTCACCTGGATCTTGTCGATGCGCTCGTCCACCGCCGCGCCGACCAGCTTGGTGATGGCACGGCCCGCGCGGGTGTTGTTGCGCCAGGCCGACGAGGTGAGCCTGAGCACCGCGGCGTCGAACGTCGAGGGCGCCTTGGTCCCGGTGACCGAGGCGGTGAGCTGCGCCTGGGTGGCGACCTCCTTGACGGGGGCCAGGTATTTGGCGTTCAGCTCCTCCTTGCGGTCCTGCTCGGTGTAGGTGAGCTCGGCCCGCGGTGTCGCCGTCTTGCCGGGCTTGATCGAGTCGAGGGTGGTCATCGAGAGCCACGGCAGCTTGTTCGCGGTCTTCAGCAGGCTGGTGACCAGCGTCGGGTTGGGGTCCCAGCGGCGTGACGGCGCGACGACCAGCGACCGCGGCTCGACCTGCCCGGCCTCGGCGGCGATCATCGCGGTCTCGGCGATGAAGCGCTGCGTGCTGAGCAGCACCGTCGTGGGCGCGGTCGGCTCGAACAGCCGGCTCAGCTCGGCGTCGGCGACCAGCGCCTTGACCGGGCCGGCGACGGTGTCGAGCGTGGCGGCGGCGTCGGGCGTGTGGGTGACGGGCGGCTGCGGCGGCAGGTTGGTGGAGTTGAGCAGGACGGTGGAGACCTTGCCGGGGCTGACCGAGAGCAGGTCGAGCGCGTCGGCGTCGAGCACGCCCGCGGGCGGCCAGTTGATCGAGGTCTGCGCGTTGCGGTTGAGCAGCGCCCTGGCGGTCTGGCCGCCGAGCTCGATCGCCCGGCCGGGCTGGGCGTCGAGCCCCTGATGGGCCAGGGCCGTCACGTCGGGGTCGCCGTAGGGGGTGGCGATGACGGGAGAGGCGGCCAGCGCCGTGCTCATGGTGGACAGCCAGGTGCCGGCGGTGTCGTTGGCCGGTTTGCCTTCTGTGCCGTCTTTGGTCTTGACGTGGTAGCCCTTGGTCATCGCCTTCAGGTCGTCGAGCAGCGACGGCTCGACGAACCAGGTGACGCTCTTCGGCGCCGTCTGGGCGATGCGGGCCAGGTCGGCCAGGCGGCCCTTGCCGCTGAGCGACTGGCTCAGCTTGTCGTCGACGAACAACGTCTCGTCGGAGCCCCGGTGGGGCTGGTCGATGACGGGCAGGGCGACGGCCAGCTTGTTGGTCGGCAGCTTCGGCGTGGTGGGCGGGGCATAGGTGAGGAACGTGCGCTGCGCCGTGATCGGCACTTCGTTCTGGGAGACGTCGACGGCGATCCGGTAGACGCCGAACGAGCGGTAGCCGAGCTGGATCGGGGTCGCCGTGAACGTCCAGGTGGCCTGTCCGCCGACGGCCAGGGCCGGGATGTCCATGGCCGAGGTGCGGGAGACGTTGCCGGGCAGCGTGGCGTTGTTCTGGTCGGTCTGGTACGCCGCCATGGAGGCGCGGTCGTAGAAACGTTCGCTCGTGTAGCGCAGGCGTACGCGGAGGGGGCCGAGCGCGGTCCCGGTGTCGTTGCGGACCGTGCCGGTGAACTTGATCTCGTCGGTCGGGCTGCTCGTCACCTGTGGCGTGATCGACGTGATGGAGACCGAGAGCGTCTCCCGCGCCGCCTCCACCGTGGCAGCAGAGTTCGGCGCCGCCGCCACCATGGGGGCGAGCGACGCGACGGACATCACGGCGAGCAGCGCGACCTTACGGATCACACGCATGCCAGAGCTGGGGTACGACGGCGCACGCCCGCAATGGTACGGGTTCAGTGCCGCGGCGCGACCGCCTCGCGTGTTCCCCGTGGTCGGGGCGTACGCAGGTCGACCGTCTTGCCGGTAAGGAGATTCAGCAGGTCGAGCGCACGAAGACAGAGCGCGGTGTGCCGTTCGCCGGTGGCCGTGAAGACCGCCATGTCGTCGGCGACGAGCCGGTCGTCGATGAGCACCGGCAGCGACTCCGGCAGCAGCAGCGGGCAGACGAGCCCGTCGGTGTAGTCGGTGGCCGAGTTGACCAGGAAGGCCGGGGCCGGCCGCACCTGGCGGGCGCCCAGCAGGCCCCCGACGACGCCGGGCTGGGGCGGGGCCGCCGCGGTGGACACGACGGCGACGACGACCTCGCTGCCGATCCTGGTGGCGACGTCGAACATGGTGACCACGACGCACCGCCCGGGCTCCGCGGAGACCGTCTCCGGCAGTTCCTCCGCGCAAGTCATGGGGCGCGGAAGGCGTACGATCTCATGATGGACCTGGTGTGCGAGGAGCCAGCGGTGGATCGCGAGGGCGTCCTTCATGAAGTCCTCCTCCGTCTCGCCCTGTTCCATGGCCCCCGACGGTCCCCAGACCGAAGGTAACCCGGACCTGATGTGGCTCGGGGGATATGTTCCGGAATCGAAGGACCGACAGGGTTTGTCCGACTCAACAATGACCGAAAGCCAGCAGCGGGCGATGCACGACCTGTTCCGCAAGATCGCACCGGTGGCCGACGAGCTCGGCCGCCTGTTCGCCGACCACGGCCACGAGCTGGCCCTCGTCGGCGGGCCCGTGCGCGACATCCTGCTGGGCCGCGTCGGCAACGACCTCGACCTGACCACCGACGCCAACCCCCACAGGGTGCTCGACGTCGTCAGGGACTGGGCCGACTCCGTGTGGACGATCGGCATCGACTTCGGCACCGTCGGCCTGCGCAAGGGCAACTGGCTGATCGAGATCACCACGTACCGGAGCGAGTCCTACGACCCCAAGTCGCGCAAGCCCGAGGTCGCCTACGGCGAGACGCTGGAGGCCGACCTGGAGCGGCGCGACTTCGCGGTCAACGCGATGGCGGTGCGCCTGCCCGGCCACGAGTTCGTCGACCCCTACGGCGGCCTCGACGACCTGCGCGCCAAGCGGCTGCGCACGCCCGGCACCCCCGAGCGCTCGTTCGCCGACGACCCGCTGCGCATGCTCAGGGCCGCCCGGTTCGCCTCCCAGCTCGGCTTCGACGTCGACCGGGCCGCCCTGGCGGCGATGACCGCGATGGCCGAGCGCATCGAGATCGTCTCGGCCGAGCGCATCCGCGACGAGCTCGACAAGCTGCTCTGCGGCGCCAACCCGCGCGAGGGCCTGCGCCTGCTGGTGGAGACCGGCCTGGCCGCGCACGTGCTGCCCGAGCTGCCCAAGCTGCGCCTGGAGATCGACGAGCACCACCGGCACAAAGACGTCTACGAGCACAGCCTGACCGTGCTCGACCAGGCCATCGCCCAGGAGGAGGACGGCAAGCCCGACCGGATCCTGCGCTGGGCCGCGATCATGCACGACATCGGCAAGCCCAAGACCCGGCGCCACGAGGCCGGTGGGCGGGTGTCGTTCCACCACCACGAGGTCGTCGGCGCGCAGATGACCAAGAAGCGCATGGCCGAGCTGAGGTTCCCCAAGGACGTCGTGGCCGACGTCTCCCAGCTGGTCGAGCTCCACCTGCGCTTCCACGGCTACGGCACGGGGGAGTGGACCGACAGCGCCGTGCGCCGCTACGTGCGCGACGCCGGCCACCTGCTCGGCCGCCTGCACAAGCTGACCAGGGCCGACTGCACCACCCGCAACAAGCGCAAGGCGGCGGCGCTGTCGCGCACCTACGACCAGCTCGAAGAGCGCATCGCCCGGCTCGCCGAGGAGGAGGAGCTGGCCAAGATGCGGCCCGAGCTCGACGGCAACGAGATCCAGGCCGTCCTCGGCGTGGGCCCGGGGCCCGTGGTGGGCCAGGCGTACAAGTTCCTGCTCGACCTCAGGCTGGACAAGGGCGTGCTCGGCAAGGAGGCGGCCACCCAGGCGTTGCTCGACTGGGCGAGGTCACACGGCCTGGGATCGTGACGACGACGTCGTGACCATCCGGTAGGCCAGCGCCGCCACGGGGTAGCCGACCGTGATGATCACGACGGCCGGGTACGACTTGCCGTTGGGCGGCAGGATCGCGGCCGAGAGCGCGGCGGCCAGCACGTACATGCCGTTGAAGAGCATGTCGTAGAGCGAGAAGGCGCGGCCTAGGTAGGCGTCCTCGACGTCGCGCTGGACGGTCGTGTCGGCGCAGATCTTGACGCTCTGCCCGGCCACGCCCAGCACGAAGCCGGCCACCGGCAGCCCCCACGTCTGGAACGGCAGGACGAGCGCGCCCGCCAGCACGCCGGCCGAGGACAGCGCGATGACCACCCAGGGGCCGATCCCGAACCGCTCGGTCGCGTACGGAGTGATGATCACCGCGAGGAAGTAGCCGAAGCCGGACGCGGCCACCACCAGGCCGATGCCGCGCAGGGCGGCGTCGGGGTCGCCGTCGGTGAAGTAGTAGCGGTAGAGGATGATGCCGAGGGCGGTGGCCATGCCGTACAGGAAGCGGTGCGCGGCCATCGCGCCCATGGTCGCGGCGGCTTCGCGGTGACTCGCCAGATGGCGGGCGCCGTCGACCAGGCCCACGACCACGTTGCGCAGGGCCTCGCGGGCCTGGGGCTGCTCGGGGTCGTAGGACGGGCCGAGCAGCGCGCGGTCCATCTTGCGGGCGACCAGGGCGCTCAGCCCGAACATCACGCCGGACACGACCAGCAGCAGCCCGATGCCCCGGTCGCTGTCGCCGAACACCTCGCGCAGCAGGAACCCGACGCCCACGCCGACGAACGTGACCACGGTGCCGCAGGTCGGCGTCACCGCGTTGGCCGCCATCAGCCGGTCGGACGGCACCACGTGCGGCAGCGAGGCGCCGAGCGCGGCCAGGAAGAACCGGTTGACCCCGAGCACGCCGAGCGCGGCCGCGTAGAAGACGGGGTCGGGCGCGTCGGAGGCGACCAGCGCCGCCGCGACCAGCAACAGCCCACCGCGCACGAACGGCGCGACGACCAGGATCTGCCGCCGCGACCACCGGTCGATGAACACCCCGACGAACGGCCCGAGCACGCTGTACGGCAGGAACAGCACGGCCAGGCCGGCGGCCACCGCCAGGGCGGTCGTCTGCTTCTCGGGGCTGAAGAAGGCGAAGTTCGTGACGCCGAACTGGAAGATCCCGTCGGAGAACTGGGAGACCAGCCGCGTGCTGAACAGCCGTCGGAAGTCACGGCCTTGGAGGACGACGCGGAGATCGGCGACGAATGACACTCCGTCAGCCTAGCCGGGCGCACCGCGACATAGGATGCGCCGGAGGTGGCCGGGCGGGTTCCGAACGCGCACGACGATCTCGTACGCTTCAAAGCGTGACCACTGAGGAACACGTTGTGCTGGTCGACCGCGAGGGGCACGCGCTCGGCACCGCGCCCAAGACGTCGGTGCACGGCCGGGAGACCCCGCTCCATCTAGCCTTCTCCAGCTACGTCTTCGACCCCGAAGGCCGCGTGCTGCTCACCAGGCGGGCCAGCCACAAGATCACCTGGCCCGGCGTCTGGACCAACAGCTGCTGCGGCCACCCGCTGCCGGGCGAGGCGCTCGGCCGGGCGGTCGTCCGCAGGCTCTCCTACGAGCTGGGCCTGCACGCCGGCGGCGCCGATCTCATGCTGCCCGGCTTCTCCTACCGCGCCGTCATGGGCAACGGCATCGTCGAGCACGAGCTGTGCCCGGTCTACCGCGTCACGGTCGACACCCCGGTGGCGCCCAACCCCGACGAGGTGGGCGAGGTGCGCTGGATGCCGTGGAAGGAGTTCGCCGAGGGCGTGCGCAGCGGCCTGCTGGCGATCTCGCCGTGGTGCAGGGAGCAGGTGCCGCTGCTCTGCGAGCTGGGCGCCGACCCGATGACCTGGCGTCCCGCCCCCGACGACGAACTGCCCCCCGCCGCGCGCGGCTGAGCCGCGGCCGCGAGGGGCCCACAGGTCAGCGCTCGACCTCACCCCTGATGAACTTCTCGACGTACTCGCGGGCCTCGTCGTCGGAGTACTGCTCCGGCGGCGACTTCATGAAGTACGACGACGCCGACAGGATCGGGCCGCCGATGCCCCGGTCGAGGGCGATCTTGGCCGCGCGCACGGCGTCGATGATGATGCCGGCCGAGTTGGGGGAGTCCCAGACCTCCAGCTTGTACTCCAGGTTCAGCGGGGTGTCGCCGAACGAGCGGCCCTCCAGGCGCACGTACGCCCACTTGCGGTCGTCCAGCCACGGCACGTGGTCCGACGGGCCGATGTGCACGTCGGCCTTGCCCATCTCGTGCGGGATCTGCGAGGTGACCGACTGCGTCTTGGAGATCTTCTTCGACTGGAGCCGGCTGCGCTCCAGCATGTTCATGAAGTCCATGTTGCCGCCGAAGTTGAGCTGGTACGTGCGCAGCAGCTCGACACCGCGGTCCTCGAACAGCTTGGCCAGCACGCGGTGCGTGATGGTGGCGCCGACCTGCGACTTGATGTCGTCGCCGACGATCGGCACCCCGGCCTCGGTGAACTTCTCCGCCCACTCGGGGTCGGAGGCGATGAAGACCGGCAGCGCGTTGACGAACGCCACCTTGGCGTCGATGGCGCACTGCGCGTAGAAGCGGTCGGCCTCCTCCGAGCCCACCGGCAGGTACGAAACCAGCACGTCGACCCGGTTGTCGCGGAGTACCTTGACCACGTCGACGGGTTCCTCGTCGGACTCCTCGATGATCTCGCGGTAGAACTCGCCCAGACCGTCGAAGGTGTGGCCGCGCAGCACGGTCACCCCTGTCGGCGGCACATCCGTGATCTTCACGGTGTTGTTCTCGCTGGCGACGATCGCCTCGGAAAGGTCACGGCCGACCTTCTTGGCGTCCACGTCGAAGGCGGCGACGAACTCGACGTCACCCACGTGGTACTCACCGAACTTCACGTGCATCAGGCCCGGCACTCGCGCGGCCGGGTCCGCATCCTTGTAGTAGTGGACGCCCTGGACCAGCGAAGACGCGCAGTTGCCGACACCGACAATGGCCACGCGAACCGAACCCATCGCACTCGCTCCCTTACTCATCAGTTGACGTGGTATCTCTCTCGGGCCCTTCCGAGGCCCGCCGCTCCGTGGCGATCAGCTCGTTCAGCCAACGCACCTCGCGTTCGACCGACTCGAGCCCATGGCGCTGCAGCTCGAGCGTGTAGCTGTCGAGCCTTTCCCTGGTACGGGCCAGCGCCGTGCGCACGCTGTCGAGGCGCTCCTCCAGGCGGCTGCGGCGGCCTTCGAGGATCCGCAGGCGCACCTCGGCCTCCGTGTGCCTGAAGAAGGCGAAGTGCACACCGAAGCTCTCGTCCTCCCAGGCTGACGGGCCGGCCTGGGTCAGCAGCTCCTGGAGGCGTTCCTTGCCCTCCGCGGTGAGCTTGTAGACGATTTTCGACCGGCCGCCGACGATCGTGGCGGGAGCGGGTTGCTCCTCCACGATGAGGCCCTGGGCCAGTAGTGATCGCAGACAGGGGTACAGCGATCCATAGGAGAACGCACGGAACATGCCCAACAGGGCGTTGAGCCGTTTGCGCAGCTCATAGCCGTGTAGCGGCTGTTCGTGCAGCGACCCGAGCACGGCTAGCTCCAGAACTCTGCCTTGTCCGCTGGCCACTGGAACCGCCCCCTCTCGCGTCGATGTATCGAGTCGATACATCCAGAGGATACGTCGATTCGCTATAAGGCCGCAATCAAAGGATTTGCCAAGCCGTTGGGATGATTCGGTAAAACGCCGTAGTCTGGCGCTCATGTGGTCACAACGGAGGGTGGTGGACTACGGCCTCGCCAAGCGGGCAGCGGTCTGTTCCCTGGAGGTGGGCCGTGCCTCGCGCGGGGACCTCTGTGACGCACAGCCGTACCTCCTTCGCGCGGCCCGCGTGTTCGGCGAACCGACCGAACGTCTCTGCCCGGTGTGCGAGAGGGAGAACGTCACCAACGTGACCTATGTCTTCGGCGATTCGCTCGGACGGCAGGCCGGTCAGGCAAAGGCCACGTCAGAGCTTGTCGAAATGGCCCATGATTACGATGAGTTCCGGGTGTACGTCGTCGAGGTCTGCCAAGGTTGTTCCTGGAACCACCTGACGGTCTCGTTCGTCCTCGGCAACGGACCGCCAGACCTCGTCGGCCAACCGTGAACACCGAGGGCGGCGAGTCACCTCACGCCCATACGCCGTTTTTATCCGACGACGATGCGAGGACGTGTGAGTAACAGCATGAATGAGGGGACGGCCCGCCCGGGAAGGCGCC
Organism: Nonomuraea sp. NPDC005730; assembly: GCF_040630865.1. Taxonomy (NCBI): domain Bacteria; kingdom Bacillati; phylum Actinomycetota; class Actinomycetes; order Streptosporangiales; family Streptosporangiaceae; genus Nonomuraea; species Nonomuraea sp. NPDC005730. The sequence goes on along the minus strand of NZ_JBEXYK010000007.1, from coordinate 170,099 downwards.
GTCGCTCCAACTCATCCCGTTCTGTGCCCCCAGGTTCTCCTCCCCAAACCGGCGATTCCGATTGGGGTGCCTCGCAGCAACAGCGTCGTCCTGAAGCCGCGTACGAGCAGACGGGCGCGATGTCCGCGCAGCCGTACGGCGACCCCGCCGCCGGGCCGCAGCCCCAGCACGGGGCGCCCCAGGGGCGCGAGGAGCCGACGCCGCGCAGCCGCTCCCGGGCGCGGCAGGACACGCGTTCGATGAGCAACCAGGAGACGATGGTCAGCGACGCGCCGCCCAGGCGCTCGCGCAGGGCGAGCGGGCCGGGCGAGCCGCCCAAACCGCCCGGCCCGCCCGGCCCGCCGGACGGGAAGCGCACCGGCTGGCGCCGGTTCGTGCCGAGCTGGAAGATCGTCGTGGCCAGCGTGGTCGTGCTGGCGGCCGGCATCTTCGGCATGATCATGGTCGCGTACAACCTCACGCCGGTGCCCAAGGCGCCCCAGGCGTCGGCGATCGCGCAGCAGAGCACGCTCTACTACCGCAACGGCAAGGTCCTCGCCAAGCTCGGCGTGCCCCGGCAGACCGTCGAATTCAAGGACATGGCCGACACCCTCAAGGACGCCACGGTCGCCATCGAGAACAAGACGTTCTACGAGGACTCCGGCATCTCCCTCTCCGGCATGGCGCGTTCGGTGTGGATGACCGCGACCGGCCAGCAGCTCCAGGGCGCCTCGACCATCACCCAGCAGATGGCCCGCGGCTACTACGACGGCCTCAGCCAGGAGGTCTCCGTCAAGCGCAAGCTCAAGGAGATCTTCGTCGCGGTCAAGCTCAACCAGGAGCTGACCAAGGAAGACATCCTCGCCCGCTACCTCAACACCGTGAACTTCGGCCTCGCCTACGGCGTCGAGGCCGCCTCGCAGGCGTACTTCGGCAAGAGCGTCCACGCCAAGGACCTGACCCCCGAGCAGGGCGCCTACCTGGCCGCGCGCATCCAGCGCCCGAGCTGGGGTCCCGACGACCCCGGCCTGCGCGAACGCTGGAGCACGACCATCAAGTACATGGCCGAGCAGTGGCCCCAGAAGTACGGCGGCCTGCCGGCGAAGGCGAAGTTCCCGAAGGTCTACAAAGGCGACCCCAAGGAGGTCTACGCGGGCCTGCGCGGCTACATGATCACGCAGGTGCTGGAGGAGCTGAAGCAGCGCAAGCTCACCCCTGACATGGTCAGGAGCGGCGGCTACCAGATCACCTCGACCTTCGACGAGAAGCTCATGAAGGCCGCCAAGACGGCGGTCGAGGCCACGACGGCGAACATGTCGAAGGAGTTCCACGCCGGTCTGGCCGCCGTCGACCCGAGGAACGGCCGCGTCCTGGCCTTCTACGGCGGCTCCAACTTCCTCACCGATCCGTTCAACGAGCCCTTCGACGCCAACAAGCAGGCCGCGTCGGCGTTCAAGCCGTACGTGCTGGCGGCCTGGCTGCAGGCCGGTTACTCGCTCAAGAGCTACGTGCCGGGCAACCAGACCGTGCCGAAGGTCATCCCGGGCGAGCAGAAGGGCGGCTTCCGCAACAGCCACAACGTCGGCCAGGCCGTCGACGTGGTCAAGGCCACGGCGCAGTCCGTCAACACCGCGTACGTGTCGATGGCGTTCAAGCTGCCCAGGCAGCTCGACGACGTCAAGGAGCTCGTGGAGAACGCCGGGTTCGACAAGGGACGCATGGACCAGGACGTCAAGGATCACCAGTTCCAGTTCGCCATCGGCAGCGCCCTGGTGAAGCCGGTCGAGCAGGCCGCCGGGTATGCGATCTTCGCCAACGGCGGCAAGTACACCAAGTACCACGTGGTGCAGGACGTCAAGCTCAACGGCCAGGTCGTCTACCCCGAGCAGCGGACCTCGACCAGGGTCATCGACGCGGAGGTGGCCGCCGACTCGACGACCGCCATGCAGGAGGTGCTGAGGAGCGGCACCGCAGCGGGCCAGGGGCTCGGCAACCGGCCCGCGGCCGGCAAGACCGGCACCAACAACAACGAGAAGGAAGCCTGGTTCGTCGGCTACACGCCGCAGATCTCCACGGCTGTCGGGTTCTACCGCGAGCGGTGCGTGACCAAGTCGGGCAAGACCGTTCAGCCCCGGCACTCGAACTGTCCCATCGTCCCCAACGAGAAGAAACCGGGCAAGTACGGCCCGAACAACCCGTACACCACGGCCGTGGAGTCCCCGCTCGGGTTCGAGGGCGCCGGCCCGCCCACCGCGACCTGGCGGCGGTTCATGCTCGCCGCGCACGAGGGCAGGCCGATCGAGCAGTTCCCGCAGAAGGCCGACATCGGCCTGCCGGAGAACATCGTGCCGCGCCCGGTGCCGACGCCGACCCCGACCGCCGAGAACCCGTTCGACGACGGCGGCGACAACCCCTTCGACGACGGCAGCGAGCAGAACTGCCTGGTCGCGCCGTGCAACGACGACAGCGGTGACGTCACCGACGACTCGCAGGACACCGGCATCCCCGAGGCCGACGACCACGGCATCCTGAGCGGCGGCGGAGGCGGCAAGGTGCCCGACTCCCGGCCGACGGGAACCTCGCAGATGAGCGCCCGACACGAGGAGTGGTGACCACGACCGAGGCACGCGTCCCTCTGGCGGCGCGTGCCGTGCCGTACCTGCCCCTGGGGCTGATCGCCGCCCTGGGGGCCGTGCTCGGCTACGTGGTGCGGCTGCCGTGCCGCACCGGCGGATGGAACGACCAGGTCCAGACGTACACGAACTTCTGTTACACCGACATCTACCCGCTGTACTTCGACCGGCAGCTCGCGACTCAGAACCCGTACTTCGCCGACGTGCCGTTCGACAAGCAGGTCGAGTACCCCGTGGTGCTCGGCGAGGTGATGCAGGTCATCGCCTGGATCTCGCGGAAGCTGGAGCTCGACCAGGTCGCGCAGGCCGTCCGGTTCTACGACCTGACGGTCCTGCTGCTCGGCATCTGCCTGGTGGCCGGCGTTCTGCTGATGGCGGCGGTGGCCGGGCCCACCCGCCGGTGGGACGCCCTGTGGTACGCGATCTCGCCCGCCGTGATCCTGGCCGCGTACATCAACTGGGACCTGGTCGCCGGCGCGCTGTCGATGGGCATGCTGCTGGCCTGGGCGCGCAGGCGGCAGGTGCTCGCGGGCGTGCTGCTCGGGCTGGCGATCGCGACCAAGTTCTACCCGCTGATGTTCCTCGGGGCGCTGTTCCTGCTCACGCTGCGGACCGCGCGCTGGCGGCCGTTCCTGGTGACGCTGGGGTCGGCCGCCGGGGCCTGGCTCGTGGTGAACGTGCCCTTCATGGTCTTCGCCTGGGACGGCTGGCGCCGGTTCTACGTCTTCTCCCAGGAACGCGGGATCGACTGGGGCTCGCCGTGGCTGTTCTTCCAGCGCAAGGGCTGGGGGATCCTGGGCGAGGCCGACGTCAGCACGCTCGGCATGGTGACGCTCGCCGTGCTCTGCCTGGGCATCGCCGTGCTCGTGCTCACCGCGCCGCGCCGGCCCCGGCTGGCGCAGCTCTGCTTCCTCGCGCTGGCCGCGTTCATGATGACGAACAAGGTGTGGTCGCCGCAGTTCGTGTTGTGGCTGGTGCCGTTCGCGGTGCTGGCCAGGCCCAGGTGGAAGCCGCTGGCGTTGTGGCAGCTCGCCGAGGTCTGGTACTTCGCGGCGATCTGGCTCTACCTGCTCGCCCAGTCCCCGCTCAGCAGGGACGACCTGGGCATCGGGGACGACACCTACTTCACCGCCGTCTGGGGACGGGTCATCACCATCGGCATCATGATGGCGTTCGTCGTCCGTGACATCCTGCGCCCGGAACGGGACGTGGTGCGCCAGACCGGCGTCGACGACCAGGCGGGCGGGGTGTTCGACGACGCCCCCGACCGGTTCGTGCTGAAGACGAGATGATCACCCGCTCGGCCGCTCGGGACGCGCTGCTGCTGTGGCTCGGATCGCGGGCCGGGCTCCTGCTGTCGACGCTGCTCGGCCTGACCCTGGCCGAGTACGCCGGCAAGTGGCGTCAATGGGACGCCGGCCTGTTCGTCACGATCGCCCAGTACGGGTACGACGGCGAACCGGGCAAACCGCGCGACGACGGCCTGCCCGCGTTCTTCCCCGGCCTGCCGGTCGCGCTGCGGGCGCTGCATCTCGTGGTGCCCGACTGGGCGATCTGCGGATTGCTGATCTCGCTGGCCGCCGGGGCGGTGGCCGTGGTCGCGCTGGCCAGGCTGGCCGAGTTCGAGGGCGCGACCGGCTGGATGGCGGTGCTGGCGCTGCTGCTGTTCCCGATGGCCGTGTTCCTGGCGGCGGGCTACAGCGAGTCGCTGTTCCTGGCCTTCGCGATCCCCGCGTGGCTGGCCGCCCGGCTCGGACGCTGGCCGCAGGCCGTCCTGCTGGCGGCGGGGGCGTCGTGCGTGCGGATCACCGGCTTGTTCCTGGCGGTCGCGCTGGTGGTGGAGTTCGTCAGGAGCAGGGAGTCGTGGCGGCAGGCCGGGTGGCTGGCGGTGCCCTTCCTTCCGCTGGCGGCGTACTCGTTCTACCACTACCGGCGGTCGGGCGACTGGCTGGCGTGGAAGCACGCGCAGGAGGCCGGCTGGGGACGCGACTTCGTCTGGCCCTGGGAGGCGTGGCGCACGACGTGGAACTCGGCCATGGGCACCGACGACTTCGCGGTGGCCTTCCGCATGGAGATCGCCGGGGCCGTGCTGGCGGTGGGCGTGCTGGTGTGGCTGCTGGCGCTGCGCAGGTGGAGCGAGGCCGTCTACTGCGGGTTGCCGGCGGCGGCGCTGATGACCTCGGCGTACTACCTGTCGATCCCGCGCTCGCTGCTGCTGTGGTTCCCGCTGTGGGTCCTGGTCGCCAAGGTGGCGACCAGGAAGCCCTGGGTGATCGTGCTGTACGCGATGATCTGCGGGCCGCTCATGTACCTGAACACGGTCCGCTTCCTCACGGGCGCCTGGGCGGGCTGAAGTCTCTACCCGTTTCTTCGCCTCGGTAATCCAGGGAAGTTATCCACAGGCTGTGTGTTTTCGGTCCGGAGACGTTCAGAGGTTCTTGCGCAGGAACGCGATGTCGTCGGCCTGGCCCTCGCCCGGCGTCTCCACCACGACCGGGGCGCCCGCCGCGCGGCAGACCGCCAGGATCAGCTCAGGGTCGATCTTCCCCTGACCCAGGTTGGCGTGCCGGTCGGCGCCGGAGTCGAAGTCGTCGCGCGAGTCGTTGCAGTGGACGAGGTCGATGCGGCCGGTGATCGCCTTGACCCGCTCGACCAGGTCGACCAGTTCCTCGCCGCCCGCGTGCGCGTGACAGGTGTCGAGGCAGAAGCCCACGTCGAAGCCGTCGAGCGCGTCCCACAGACGGGCGATGCGCTCCAGCCTGCGGGCCATGGCGTTGCCGCCGCCCGCGGTGTTCTCGATGAGCACGGGGATCGGGCACTCCATGCGCTCGAACACCTTGCGCCAGTTGTCGAAGCCCACCTGCGGGTCGTCGCTCTTGTTGACGTGGCCGCCGTGCACGACCAGGCCCTTGGCGCCGAGCCCCGCGGCCGCCTTGAGGTGCTGTTCGAGCAGCTTGCGGCTGGGGATCCTGATGCGGTTGTTCGTCGTGGCGACGTTGATCAGGTAGGGGGCGTGGATGTAGATGTCGACACCCTCGACCGGCTTGTCCGGCAGCACCGGCTTGGCGTAGCCCTGCGGGTCGCCGAGGAACAACTGCACGACCTCCGCCCCGACCCGTTCGGCGTGAGCGGCGGGGTCGTCCTGGTCGACGTGAGCTCCGATACGCACCATGTCAAGGAGCTTATCCGTTTGGCGCAACCGCCTCCGGGAAGACGCCCGGCACCCCCTACCCCCGAGGAGAGCGCACATGACACGCTGGCGGCTGCGGGCGCTGATCTTATTGGTCTACGTGATCGTCGGAATCTACGTCGCCTGGATCTACGACTACATCACCCCGGGTCTCCTCCGGGACGTCGCCGAGGCTCTGCTCGCGGTGTTCCTCTGGTTCCTGGTGCTGCTCGGCATCGACCTGCACATCGGCAGGTGAGTCACATACCCGACGGCCCCGGCGTCACCGGGGCCGTTCGCCGTGTGCGGGCCCGTCACGGATGGGGCAGGAAGCCGCCGTGGGCGATGCCGAGCACGGCCCCCACGAACGAGGCCACCAGGCCCACGATGTTGACCGAACGCTGCGGCGTGGTCACCGAGATGTACTGCGAGTAGAGGCCGGTCCCGAAACCGAGCGTGCCGATCCAGGACGAGATCACGTGGGCGGCGGGGAAGAACGTGGCGACGAATGCCACGAGCCCGCACACCAGTGTCGCGACCGCCAGGCCGTTCTCCACCGGGTGAGAGCGTCCGTCGGTGTTGAGCGTGAGCTTGAACCGCTCCCTCTCGGAGGGATGAAGCACATGTGGCACAGCCGCCACCCCCTTGGTTTCCTACAGGCCTTCCCACCTACTCGTGGCTGGTAACCTGGGCAGCGCTGCGTTGTGATGGGTGTCCCATCGCCCCGGGGCGCCGAAATGGGGCGCCGCGGCCTGACGTCAGCGTCCTCCTGTCACGGCAGAGTGTCGTGACCGCAAAAGTCCAGAGGAGGTTGGAGTCCCGCATGCGTCGTTACGAAGTAATGGTCATTCTGGACCCTTCGCTCGATGAGCGCACTGTCGCGCCGTCCCTCGACCAGTTCCTCACCGTGGTCCGCAACGACGGCGGCACCGTGGAGAAGGTCGACGTCTGGGGCCGTCGCCGTCTCGCCTACGACATCGACAAGAAGTCGGAAGGCATCTACGCCGTCATCGACCTGTCCGCGGAGCCCGCGACGGTCAAGGAGCTCGACCGCCAGATGAACCTCAACGAGGGCATCCTGCGCACCAAGGTCCTGCGCCCGGACGTGCACTAGCCACAAGAAGGCCGCGAAGCGGGCCGTCCCTCCGGGAGGCGGCTCAACGAGCGGGTTTCTTGTTGACGACCACCGGCTTTTTGTCGGAGAGCACCCGTACTCTGAGCCGTAACCCAAGCGAAGGCGTGCAGGAAGGCGAGCGCTAGCCATGGCAGCAGGCGACACCGTAATCACCATCGTCGGCAACCTTGTCGACGACCCGGAGCTGCGCTTCACCCCGACGGGTCAAGCGGTGGCTCGATTCCGCATCGCGTCCACTCCGCGGTTCATGGATCGCCAGACCAACGAGTGGAAGGATGGCGAAAGCCTCTTCCTGACCTGCAACGTGTGGCGGCAGGCGGCTGAGAACGCCGCCGAGAGCCTCCAGCGCGGCATGCGGGTCATCGTGCAGGGGCGGCTCAAGCAACGGTCTTACGAGACCAAGGAAGGCGAGAAGCGCACGGTCTATGAGGTCGAGGTCGACGAGGTCGGCCCGTCCCTGCGCAACGCCACGGCCAAGGTCAACCGCACCACCCGTCAGGGTGGCGGCGGTGGCGGCGGCGGCTTCGGCGGCGGTCCCGCCGACGACCCGTGGGCCTCTGCCTCGCCCGCCCCGCCCCAGGGCGGCGGCTACCAGGGTGGCGGCGGTGGTGGCGGCTTCGGCGGCGGCGGCGGCAACCAGGGCGGCGGCTTCGGCGGCGGCAACGACTTCAGCGACGAACCGCCTTTCTAACACCTGTCCACAAGCCCGAGTCCATTCCCGCCCGAAAGGCGGGGCTCTGAGAGGAGCACCACGATGGCTAAGCCGGCACTGCGCAAGCCCAAGAAGAAGGTTTGCCTGTTCTGCCACGACAAGATCTCATACGTCGACTACAAGGACACGGCGCTGCTGCGGAAGTTCATCTCCGACCGCGGCAAGATCCGTGCGCGCCGGGTGACGGGCAACTGCACCCAGCACCAGCGCGACGTGGCGACCGCGATCAAGAACGCCCGTGAGGTGGCTCTGCTGCCTTACACGAGCACCGCGCGCTAAGGAGGTCTGTCGACATGAAGCTCATCCTCACCAACGAGGTCTCCGGCCTCGGCGCCCCTGGCGACGTCGTCGAGGTCAAGGACGGCTACGGCCGTAACTACCTCATCCCGCGCGGCTACGCCATGCGCTGGACGCGTGGCGCCGAGCGCCAGATCGAGACCATCAAGAAGGCTCGCGACGCTCGCGAGATCCGCGACCTCGGCACCGCCAAGGAGGTCGCCGGCCAGCTCGGCGCCCTGCGCGTGCGGCTGTCCACCCGCGCGGGCGAGGCGGGCCGGCTGTTCGGCTCGATCACCACGGGCGACATCGCCGACGCCGTCAAGGCGGCCGGTGGCCCGATCCTCGACCGCCGTCGCATCGAGATCCGCAACCCGATCAAGAGCGTCGGGTCGCACAAGATCACCGTCAAGCTCCACCCCGAGGTGTCGGCGTCCGTCGACGTCGACGTCGTGGCCGGCTGACGAACGCTGATCAAGCCCCTCTCCGCCAGGAGGGGGGCTTTTTCGCGTTCCGGGGCCCGTTGTCCGGCCGGTGTCCCGGCCTCTCACGGCTGTGGCCGGTTCGGGGGCCGGTGCGCCTTCACCGGTGTGCCGCCGTGACCCGCGCCGGCGCGGGACCGGATGGCCTGGTGACCTGCGCACTTGATTCCTATGGGGGCCGCGTAGAATGCCTGCGTTCTTTGTGTGTGTTTCCCCCTGGAGGCTCTGCCATGGCCCGTTCCACGATGCTGCTCGCGATCGGTGTGCTCGCGGTGGGGGCCGTCGCATGTGCCCCGGCCGACCAACCGGCCGCCACGGCGACCGGTTCCGCTGCGACCGGTTCCGCTGCGGCCGACGCCTGTGCCAAGGACCAGCTCAAGCTCGTCAACGGCGGCAAGCTGACCGTCGGCACCGACAAGCCGGCCTACGACCCGTGGTTCAAGAACGACGACCCGAGCAACGGCCAGGGGTTCGAGAGCGCGGTGGCGTTCGCGGTGGCCGGTGAGCTCGGCTTCGACCGGACCGAGGTGGAGTGGAGCACGGTCAAGTTCGACTCCGCGTTCGCGCCCGGGGCCAAGCAGTTCGACTTCGACGTCAACCAGGTCTCGATCAACCCCGACCGCGCCAAGGCGGTCGACTTCAGCAAGGGCTACTACACGGTCAAGCAGGCCGTCGTGGCGATCAAGGGCAGCAAGTTCGCCGAGGCCAAGAGCCTGGCCGAGCTCAAGGACGCCAAGTTCGGCGTCCAGGTGGGCACGACGTCGCTGGCCGGCGTCAAGGACGTCGTCAAGCCGACCGCCGAGCCCAACGTCTACAACGACCAGGTCGACGCCGTGAACGCGCTGAAGAACAAGCAGGTGGACGCGATCGTCGTCGACCTGCCCACCGCGTTCTACGTGACGGCCGCCCAGGTGGAGAACTCCAAGATCGTCGGCCAGTTCAGCTCGACCGGCGGTACGCCGGAGGAGTTCGGGCTGGTCATGGAGAAGGGCAGCGCGCTCAAGCCCTGCGTCGACAAGGCCGTCGACGCGCTGAAGTCGAAGGGTGAGCTGGCCAAGATCGAGCAGGAGTGGCTGGGCTCGGCGGCGGGCGCGCCCGAACTGTCGTGAGCCCGACCAGTAAGCCCGTGAGCGAGCACGTCCCCTCGCAACGGCAGCTTGAGCGCGAGCGTGTCCGCAGGTCGCGGGCGCGCCGCTCGGCCTCGATCGCGACGGCCTCGACGATCGTGTTCATCGTCCTGGTCGCCGTCCTGGCCACGAACTCGCCCGGCTGGCCCCGGGTGCGGGAGTCGTTCTTCTCGCCCGAGTGGTTCATCAAGGCGCTGCCCGAGGTGCTGGAAGGGTTCCTGCTCAACATCAAGATATTTCTGATCGCCGAGCCGCTGATCCTGATCGTCGGGCTGCTGGTGGCGCTGGCCAGGGGCATCACCGCGCCCGCGTTCTTCCCGATCAGGGCCCTGGCCACGCTCTACACCGACGTCTTCCGCGGCGTGCCGACGCTCCTGGTCATCTTCCTCGTCGGGTTCGGGCTGCCCGCGCTGCGGTTGCAGGGCATCCCGACGGACCTGGCGACGCTGGGCGTGATCGCGCTGACGCTGTCGTACGGCGCGTACGTGGCCGAGGTGTTCCGCTCCGGCATCGAGTCGGTGCACCCGAGCCAGGTGGCCGCCGCCCGCTCGCTGGGCCTGAGCCACGTCAAGGCCATGCGGTTCGTGGTGCTCCCGCAGGCCACCCGCCGGGTCGTGCCGCCGCTGCTCAACGACTTCGTCTCGCTGCAGAAGGACACCGCGCTGGTGGCCACCATCGGGCCGCTGGAGGCGCTCAGGCAGGCCCAGATCATCGCCCTCAGCAAGTTCAACTACACCCCCTACCTGGTCGCCTCGTTGGTGTTCATCCTGCTCACGATCCCGATGGCCAGGTTCACCGACTACCTGGCCGCCCGTACGCGCAGGAGGCGTGGCGCATGAGCCTGCTGACCATCGAAGGGGTGTGGAAGAACTTCCACGGTCACAGCGTGCTGCGCGGCATCGACCTGGAGGTGCGCGCGCACGAGGTCGTCAGCCTGATCGGCGCGTCCGGGTCGGGCAAGTCCACCCTCCTGCGCTGCGTGAACCTGCTGGAGACCGTGGACGACGGCGCCATCCACCTCGACGGCCAGGAGATCACCGACCCCCGCGTGGACGTCGACGACGTGCGCAGGCGGCTCGGCATCGTGTTCCAGGCGTTCAACCTGTTCCCGCACATGAGCGTGCTCGACAACATCACGCTCGCGCCCCGGCGGGTGCTCAGGACGTCCAAGGAGCAGGCCGAGGAGCAGGCGCACGAGCTGCTGACCAGATTCGGGCTGGCGGCCAAGGCCGGCGCGTACCCCGACCAGCTCTCGGGCGGGCAGCAGCAGCGGGTGGCGGTCATCCGGGCGCTGGCCATGCAGCCGAGGCTGATGTTGCTGGACGAGGTCACCTCGGCGCTCGACCCCCAGCTGGTGGTGGAGGTGCTGGGGATCATCAAGGAGCTCAAGGAGACGGGCATGACGATGATCCTCACGACTCACGAGATGAGCTTCTGCCGCGACATCTCCGACACCGTGTGCTTCCTCGACGGCGGGGTGCTGGTGGAGAAGGGCCCGCCGGAGAAGATCTTCGCCTCGCCGGAGCAGCCGCGGACCAGGGAGTTCCTGCGCAGCGTGCTCGAATCCGGACGCCTCTAGCGGCGGTGGCGGCCCCGGCCGGGTTCGGCCGGGGCCGCCCGCGGGGTGGCGAGCAGGCTGTGGCGGCGGCCGTACAGAAGGTAGACCAGCAGCCCGAAAGCCATCCACAGGACGAACCACGCCCAGGTGAGCAGCCGCAGGTTGAGCATCAGCCACAGCGTGGCGACCAGCGATAGCGCGGGCAGCAGCGGCGAGAGCGGCACGCGGAAGCCGCGTTCCAGGTGCGGCATGCGCCGCCGCATCACGATCACCCCCGCCGCCACGAACAGGAACGCGAACAGCGTCCCGATGACGACCAGTTCCTGCATGGTGAGCACCGGGACGAACTCGGCCAGCACGATCGCGATGAACCCGATCACCAGCGTCACCCGCGACGGGGTGTGGTACTTGCGGCTGACCGTGGCCAGGCCGCGCGGGATCAGCCCGTCGCGGGCCATCGAGAACAACACCCGCGTCTGACCCACGATCAGCACCAGGATCACGGTCGTCAGCCCGAGCACCGCCCCCGCGTCGATGACGTGCACCATCCAGTCCACGCCCACGGCACGGAACGCGCTGGACAGCGGCGCGTCCCCGCTGATCTTCGTGTACGACACCATGCCCACCATGACCAGCGCGACCGCCAGATAGATGACCGTGGCGATCACCAGGCTGCGGATCATGCCCTTGGGCACGGACTTCGGCGCGTTCACGCTCTCCTCGGCCGAGGTCGCGACGATGTCGAAGCCGATGTAGGCGAACGCGATCGCCGAGGCCGCGGCGAAGACGCCGAACCAGCCGAAGGCCATGCCGTGCCCGGCGAAGAGCTCGATGATGGTCTGCGGGCGGACGGGCAGGGTCTTGGGCTCGACGTAGAAGTCGCCGTAGTTGGCCACGTCGATGTGGGTCAGGCCCACGACGATGACCGCCCCGATGGCCAGCAGCTTGGCCGACACCATGATCCACAGCGCCCGGAGCCCCACCCGCGCGCCGACGGCCACGATGCCCGTGAGCAGCACCAGGATGACCAGGACGAGCACGTCGTCCACGCCTTGCGGCACCCGTACGCCGAAGTCGGCGACCGCCTTGACCGCGATGGACGCCCACGCCCTGGCCACCACCGCGGCGGCGAACTGCAGCTCCAGGATCAGCGCCCAGCCGATGATCCACGCCCAGACCTCGCCGAAGATGACGTACGTGAAGGTGTAGGCGCTGCCCGAGGTCGGCATCGTGGACGACAGCTCGGCGTAGCACAGACAGGCGAGCAGGCACGCGATACCGGCGATCATGAACGAGAGGATCACGCCGGGACCGGCCATGGTGTGGGCCTGCTCGCCGGCGATGCTGAAGATGCCGGCGCCGATGATCACGCCGAGCCCGAGAACGACGAGGTCGGCCGGGCGGTAGACCTCGGACAGGCTGTGCCGGGCGCCGGTGCGTAACCCGGTCGCCTCTGACGGTGGCAGTCGTCGAAGAATCGTGGACACGGAACACCCCGCTCAGGGAACTCGCCCACTCTGTCTCACCACTTGGACAACGGCAAGCACAGGACGATTACGGTGACCCGGCCTGCGGACGTCCGAAGCGGTGACGCGGCTGGTCGGATCGGCTACGCGCCGGTCACCAGCCAGGCCGAGCCGGCCGCGCGCCGCCCGAGGGTGATCAACCGGGCGATCATCCACACCCCGAGCGCGCACCAGAGCGCGACCACGCCGAACCCGGCGGCCAGGAACGCCGCGGGCAGGTACGCCAGCGTCGTCCACACCCCGGCCCAGGCCAGGTAGCGCTGGTCGCCCGCGCCGATCAGCACGCCGTCGAGCACGAACACCACCCCGCAGATCGGCTGGAACAGCGCGACCGGCCACAACACGGCCAGAAGCTCGCCGGTCACGGCGGGGTCGGCGCCGAACAGGCCGGGCAGCAGCGGCCTGGCCGCCACGACCGCCACGCCGAGCGCCAGGCCCGACCACAGGCCCCACTGCGTCATCCGCCTGGTCGCGGCCCTGGCGGCGACCGTGTCCCCGGCGCCCAGCGAGCGTCCGGTGATGGCCTGGCCGGCGATCGCGATCGCGTCCAGGGCGAAGGCCATCAGGTTCCACACCTGACCGGCGATGGCGTACGCGGCCAGTTGGGCCTGGCCCATCCTGGTGGCGACCACCGTGCCCACGATGAGCACGATCCGCAGGCACACCGTACGGACGAGCAGGGCGAGACCGGCCGTACCGGCCTGCCGGACGCCCGCCAGGTCGGGCATGAGCGGCGTGCCGAGCCGTCGCGCGCCCCTGACCACCACGACCAGGTAGACGGCGGCACCCAGCGTCTGGGCCAGCGTGGTGCCCCAGGCGGACCCGGCGATGCCCCAATGCAGCCCCAGCACGAACCAGGCGTTCAGCGCCGCGTTCAGCGCGAACGAGCCCACGGCCACCACCAGCGGCGTGACGGTGTCCTGAAGGCCGCGCAGCACCCCGGTGCCCGCCAGCACGACCAGCATGCCGGGCGCGCCGAGCAGGCTGATCCGCAGGTACGTCACGGCCAGCGCGGCCTGGTCGGGGCTGGCTCCGAACAGGTCCACCATGGCCGGCGCGAGCGGCCAGCCCAGGGCGATGAGCACGACGCCGATGGACAGGGCGAGCCAGATGCCGTCCACGCCGTTGCGCATGGCCCGCGCGTGGTTGCCGGCGCCGCTCTGCCGCGCCACGGACGCCGTCGTACCGTACGCCAGGAAGACGCAGAGGTTCACCAGCGTCGCCAGGACGGCCCCCGCAACGCCCAGCGCGCCCACGGCCGTGGTGCCGAGGCCGTGGCCGACGATGGCGTAGTCGGCGAGCAGGAAGAGCGGCTCGGCGACCAGCGCGCCGAACGCCGGCAGCGCGAGCCGCAGAATCTCCCGGTCCTGGGGTGTAATGGGCATTTGTCTATTATGGCCATTACACGGCGTGTCGGGCCAACTTTCTTTCCTCCACAGTCGGTGGACACTGTTTGCCCAGGTCAGACGATGATCGGTGCATATCCGAAAGAGTTATCCCCAGGCTCGTCCACAGAGCTTTCACACCCTGGGCGCGATAGTGCACAGCTCACCCACAGCGTTGTCCACAGGCCGCGTTGCCCTCACGCGCCGAACCAGCGAAACTGTCACACCGGTCGGCTACAAGTGGGGGTGGTGCGACCGCCTGCAAGGTTGTTCGAGGGGGCGCGGTGAGCATTGACGAAGAGGGCGGCGGAGGCCCCGGTTTCGAGCGCACCCCGCCGCACAACATCGAGGCGGAGCAGTCGGTGCTCGGCGGCATGCTGCTGTCGAAGGACGCCATCGCCGACGTCGTGGAGATCCTGCGCTCCGACGACTTCTACCGGCCCGCCCACCAGATGGTCTACGACGTCATCACCGACCTCTACGGCCGCGGCGAGCCCGCCGACGCCGTCACCGTCTTCGACGAGCTGCAGAAACGCGGCGAGATGGCCCGGGTGGGCGGCGCCGCCTACCTCCACACGCTCACGGCGGTCGTCCCCACGGCCGCCAACGCCGGCTACTACGCCAAGATCGTGCGCGAGCAGGCGATCCTGCGCCGCCTCATCGAGGCCGGCACCCGCATCGTCTCCTTCGGCTACGGCGGCCAGAACGAAGAGGTCGACGACCTCGTCGACCGCGCCCAGGCGGAGATCTACAAGGTCACCGAGCGCCGCACGTCGGAAGACTACGCGCCGCTGGCCGACATCATGCCGGGCGCCCTCGACGAGCTGGAGGCCATCGGCAGCCGCGGCGGCCAGATGGTCGGCGTCCCGACCGGCTTCCAGGACCTCGACCAGCTCACCAACGGCCTCCACCCGGGCCAGATGATCGTCGTGGCCGCCCGCCCGGCCATCGGCAAAAGCACCCTTGGTCTAGATTTCGCACGGTCTGCGGCGATTAAGCATGGAATGACCACCGTCATCTTCTCGCTGGAGATGTCCCGCAACGAGATCACCATGCGTCTGCTGTCCGCCGAGGCCAGGGTCGCCCTGCACGCGATGCGCTCGGGCATGATGGGCGACGACGACTGGACCCGCCTCGCGCGCAGGATGAGCGAGGTGGCCGAGGCGCCGCTGTTCATCGACGACTCGCCCAACATGTCGATGATGGAGATCCGGGCCAAGTGCCGGCGGCTCAAGCAGCGCAACGACCTGCGCTTCGTGGTCATCGACTACCTCCAGCTCATGAGCTCGCCGAAGAAGACCGAGAGCCGCCAGAACGAGGTCTCGGAGATCTCCCGTGCGATCAAGCTGCTGGCCAAGGAGCTGGAGGTGCCGGTCATCGCCATCTCCCAGCTCAACCGAGGCCCCGAACAGCGTACGGACAAGCGCCCCGCGGTCAGCGACCTTCGCGAATCGGGATCTATCGAACAAGATGCCGACATGGTCATCCTGTTGCATCGCGAGGACGCCTACGAGCGGGAGTCCCCCCGGGCCGGTGAGGCCGACCTGATCGTGGCCAAGCACCGTAACGGCCCCACCGCCACGGTGACCGTGGCCTTCCAGGGGCACTACAGCCGTTTCGTGGACATGGCCCAGCACTGAAGCCCCGACCGGTCAAGGTGTGACAAACCAGACAGCTTGGAAGGGATGGCGATCGATCATCGGGGCGCTTTACCCGATGACTGAAGCAAAGGGGAGAACGCCATGACCATCCTGATCGCCTACGACGGCTCGGCCGACTCGCGCAGCGCCATCGAGTTCGCCGCCAAGCATCTGGCCGCCCAGCCGACCGTCGTCGTCACCGTGTGGGAGCCGCTGCTCGTGCAGATCAGGAAGCACCCGCTGGCGGCGGGGGCGATCTCCCCCGAGACCGAGACCGAGGGGCAGGCCCAGGCCGAGTACTACGCCAAGGAAGGCGCTGAGCTGGCCACGGCCGCCGGGCTGCCCGAGGTGAGCTACCGTGCGGTCGCCGACAACGAGTCGATCTGGAAGACGATCGTCGACGTGGCCGACGAGGTGGACGCCTCACTCATCGTGACCGGTTCGCGTGGTCTGGCGGGGGTCAGGTCGGTGCTGCTCGGCAGCGTGTCCAACCATGTGCTGCACCACGCCCACCGGCCGACGCTCATCGTTCCGCCGGTTGCGCAGCCGAAGGGGTGACGCAGCAGACCTTGGGCGGGGACAGCCGGGTGTCCATGCGACGGGCGCCCGGTCCCTCCTCGCCGAGCCGGTCGCGGGGGTTGGCCACCGGGCACCGGTCGAGTGACAGGCAGCCGCAGCCGATGCAGTCGGTGAGGTCGTCGCGCAGCCGCTGAAGCTGCTCGATGCGGTCGTCGAGCTCGCCGCGCCAGGCGGCCGACAGCCTGGCCCAGTCCTCCCGGTTGGGGGTGCGCCCGTCGGGCAGCTCGGACAGCGCGTCCTTGATGGTCGCAAGCGGGATGCCGAGGCGTTGCGAGAGCCGGATGAAGGCGACCCTGCGCAGCGTGTCGCGGTGGTAGCGGCGCTGGTTGCCGGCCGTGCGGCGGCTGGCGATGAGCCCCTTGGTCTCGTAGAAGTGCAGCGCGGAGACGGCCACGCCGCTGCGCTCGGCGAGCTGTCCGACCGTCAGTTCTCTGCTGTTCCAGGCGACCATACCTGAAGCTTACTTGAGGCTTCGTTCGAAGAACGTCTCCAGCACGACGACCGTCTGGGTGCCGGTCACGCCGTCCACCTCGAAGATCTGGCGCAGGACGTCCTGGAGCTCTTTGGTGCTGGACGTGCGCACCTTGAGCAGCAGCGACGCGGGCCCGGCGATGACGTGGGCCTCCTCGACGGCGGGGATCCGCGCCAGCAGGCCGGCGCTGTCGCCCATCCAGCTCGCGCCGTCCACCAGCACGTACGCGGTCACCGTGCGGCCGAGCGCGTCCTGGTCCACCTCGATGGTGGTGCGCCTGATCACGCCGCGCTCGCGCAGCTTGCGTACGCGTTCGTGCGCGGCCCCGCTGGACAGCCCCACCGCCTTGCCGAGCGCGGCGTACGACTGCGTCGCGTCCTCCAGCAGCAGCCCGATCAATGTCCTGTCGATCTCATCCACAACCGAATGCTATCTGGTGAAATGTGGAGATGGTCGAATGCCGTATGGTGACCGCCATGGATACGATCCCCACCGAGTTCGAGGTGCTGGACGAGCGTTTCGCCACGATCGGCGGCGACGACCGGATCGAACGCCTCTACACGGGCACCCGTTGGGCCGAGGGCCCGGTCTACTTCCCGGCCGGTCGCTTCCTGGTCTGGAGCGACATCCCCAACGAGCGCATGCTGCGCTGGGACGAGATGAGCGGCGCCGTCGGCCCGTTCCGGCAGCCGTCCGGCTACACCAACGGCAACACCCTCGATCGCGAGGGCCGGCTGATCTCGTGCGAGCAGGGCAACCGCCGCGTGACCCGCACCGAGGCCGACGGCTCGATCACCGTCATCGCCGACCGCTGGCAGGGCAAGCGCCTCAACAGCCCCAACGACGCGGTCGTGCGCTCCGACGGCTCCGTCTGGTTCACCGACCCCCCGTACGGCATCACCAGCAACTACGAGGGCGTCGTGGCCGAGCAGGAGATCGACGGCTGCCACGTCTACCGCGCCGACCCGGTGACCGGCGAGGTGCGCGTGGTGGCCGACGACTTCGTCCGCCCCAACGGCCTGGCCTTCTCCCTCGACGAGAAGCTCCTGTACGTCGCCGACACCAGGGCCAGGCACCTGCGCGTCTTCGAGGTGCGCGAGGACGGCACGCTGTCGGGCGGCAGGGTCTTCGCCGAGGGCACCCAGGCCGACAACTTCGACGGCATGCGCCTCGACGACACCGGCCGGGTCTGGGCCGCGGCGGGCAAGGCGCTGCTCTGCTTTGACCCCGACGGCACCCTGATCGGCCGGCTCAAGCTGCCGGAGTTCACGGCGAACCTGGTGTTCGGCGGGCTGAAGAGGAATCGGCTGTTCATCGCCTCCTCCTCTTCGCTCTACTCCCTGATGACCAACGTCACCGGCGCCCGCCCGGTCTGGGCCCGCCGCTGAGGTCCCTACTCCCACCGGAACAGCCGCACGGCCAGGCCCCCGAACACCGCCAGCCCCGCGGCCATCACCACCAGGTGCAGGAGCTGGGGGCTCTGCCCCGCCCAGGTGTCCTTGAGCGCCTGGGCGAACGGCCCGGCCACGGAGAAGTCGCTGACCTTGCGCAGGGCGTCCGGCATCATCTCGCGCGGCAGCCACATGCCACCGACGAACATCAGCGGGAACATCACCGCCGACCCGACCCCCGAGGCCGCCTTCCCGTTGGGCGCCAGTGCCGCGATCACCAGGCCGATGGCCATCAGCGCGGCGGTGCCGAGCAGGAAGACCAGTACGAACCCGAGCCACTGCCTGGGCGCCGACGTCCCGAACGCCGCCATCCCGGCCACGATCAGCACGACCGTGGACACGGTCCCGACGGTCAGGTTGACCAGGAGCTGGACGGTCAGCAGCCGTCCCGGATGCACCGGAGTGGTGGACATGCGCCTGAGCACGCCCTGCTCCCGGTAGCCGGCCAGCACGGTGGGCAGCACGCTGCAGGCCAGCGTCAGCAGCGCGAGCAGGGTCATCATGGCCGGCATGTGGGCGTCCACCGACCGCAGCCCGGAGGCGTCGGGCTTGGTCATGTCCGGCACGCTGAGCCCCAGCACCAGCAGCAGGCCGACCGGCAACCCGATGGTGAAGATCATGAATGGCCAGTCGCGCAGGTGCAGCTTGGCCTCCACGAGCAGGATCTTCGTCATGACAACTTCCTTCCGGTGAGCGCGAGGAACGCGTCGTCCAGGGTCGCCTGCTCGATGCGCAGGTCGGCGGGGATGATCTGGTGCTGTGCCAGGGCCAGCGTGACCACGTGGGCGAGGTTGCCGGTGCCGGACACCGAGACCTGCCCGCCGTGCCGGACGACCTCGCGCACCTCGGGCAGCGCCAGCAGCACGGCGTCGTCCAGCGGGCCGGAGGGGCGGAACCGTACGTGCTGCTCGGCGCCCACCTGGGCGATCAGCCCCGTGGGGGTGTCGGTGGCCACCACCTTGCCCGCGTCGATGAGCGCGAGCCGGTCGCAGAGCCGTTCGGCCTCCTCCATGAAGTGGGTGACCAGCACGATCGTCACGCCCGATTCGCGTACCTGCTCGATCAGCTCCCAGGTGTCCCTGCGGGCCTGCGGGTCGAGGCCGGTGGTCAGCTCGTCGAGCACCGCCACCCGGGGCCGGCCCACCAGCGCCAGCGCGACCGACAGCCGCTGCCGCTGGCCGCCGGAGAGGCTCTTGAAGGAGGCGTCCCGCTTGTGCGCCAGGCCGACGTGTTCGAGCAGTTCCCGCCAGTCGGCCGGGTCGGGGTAGAAGGAGGCGTACAGGTCCAGGGCCTCCCACACCTTGATCTTCTCCGGCAGCGCGGCGCTCTGCAGCTGCATGCCGAGCACCTTGCGCAGCTCGTCCCGGTCGCGCCGCGGGTCCAGGCCCGCCACGCGTACGGTGCCGCCGTCCGCGGCGCGCATGCCCGCCACGCACTCCACGGTCGTGGTCTTGCCGGCGCCGTTGGGGCCGAGGATGCCGAAGATCTCGCCCTCGGCGACTTCGAAAGACACGTCGTCCACCGCGAGGTGGTTCGGATACTGCTTGCGCAGGTTCCGCACTTCGATCACCTTCATGGCATCGACGCTAGGAGCTGCGGGTTTTCCGGGGAATCTCGGTAGATGCCGGGCAAGGGTGTATCTAGGTGCAATGTCGCCGCCGGCGATGTTGGCGCAGACTGGGAGCATGCTTCAACGGTTCGGGCAGGTCGCGGTCTTGTTCGCGCTGCTGCTGGTCGAGGTGGCGCTGATCCCCTTGGCCGGCGCCATGATCACGCTGTCGTTCGCGCTGGGGATGGTCTTCTTCTTCCCGTGGCAGGCCAGGCTGGTCAGGCGGACGGCCGAGCGCCACCGCCACCTGCTGCGCGCCTGGACCGGCGTCGAGATCGAGGCCCCCTACCTGCCCGAGCCGCCGCCGCCGGTCCCCATGGCCGACGGCCTCTACCGCGTCGACCGCACGCTGTACAAGTCGCCGCGCATGCCGGCCTGGAACGACCGGTTCAAGTGGCTGCTCACCGACCCGGCGACCTGGCGCGACACGCTCTGGCTGACGCTCGACCCGATCGTCAAGATCGGCCTGCTGCCGCTGTTCGTCCTGCTCCCGGCGCGCGGCCTGCGGCTGTACGCCCTCATGGTCCGCCTCCTGCTCGGCGCCACCTCCGCCAGCCGCCTGGCCTTCCAGGTCACCCATCTCAGGCAGGTGCGCAACCTGGCCGCCGACTCCCAGGCCGCCGAGATGCGCAGGATCGAACGCGACCTGCACGACGGCACCCAGGCCCGGCTGGTGGCCATCGGCATGACGCTGGGCGCGGTCGAGCAGCTCATCGACGACAACCCGGCCGCCGCCAAGGCCCTGCTGGCCAAGACCAGGGACGCCTCCGCCGAGACCCTGACCGAGCTGCGTACCGTCATCCGCGGCATCCACCCGCCGGTGCTGGCCGAACGCGGCCTCGCCGACGCCGTACGCGCCCTGGCCATGGACAGCCCGCTGCGCGTCAAGGTGGACGTCGAGCTGCCCCACCGCCTGGAACCCCCGGTGGAGGCGGCCGCCTACTTCGCGATCAGCGAACTGCTCGCCAACGCCGCCCGGCACAGCGGCGCCGAGTCGGTGGCCATCGACATCAGCGTCAACGGCGCGGCCCTGCGCGTCACCGTCAGCGACGACGGCATGGGCGGCGCCGATCCGGCCAGGGGCAGCGGCCTGACCGGCATCGAACGCCGCCTGGCCGCCTTCGACGGCGTGCTGGCCCTGCACAGCCCGCCGGGCGGCCCCACCACCGTCGTCCTGGACATCCCGCACGTCCTCCCCGACCAGGCGGACCAGGCCAAGCTGCCCCCCAAGAAGGCCGCCACGATCGCCGTCCTGTACGGCACGGCCTGGTGCCCGCTCTTCCCGCAGGGCCTCGTCACGGCCATCTTCAAGGCGTTCCACATCGACGAGCGGAGCTGGTTCCTCGCTCTCTACCTGCCCGAACCCCTGCAGTGGCCGATGATCGTGGCCAACATCGTCCTCGGGACCCTCATGTACATTGCGGCCATGCGCATCCGGCTCGTCCACAACAGAAGCCTCGTGCTCGGCCGCGTCGGCGGTCTGGGGTCGTGCTGATGAAGCGGGTGCTCGTCGCCGAAGACCTCTACCTGCTCAGAGACGGCCTGGTCCATCTGCTGCAGGCGCACGGCTTCACGGTCGTCGCCGCCGTGGAGAGCGGCCCGGAGCTGCTCAAGGGCCTGCTGGAGCTGCGTCCCGACGTCTCGGTGGTCGACGTACGGCTGCCGCCCACGTTCACCGACGAGGGCCTCCAGGCCGCGCTGGCCGCCCGCGCGCAGCTGCCGGGGCTGCCCGTCCTCGTGCTGTCGCAGCACGTCGAGCAGCTCTACGCCCGCGAGCTGCTGGCCGACGGCTCGGGCGGCATCGGCTACCTGCTGAAGGACCGGGTGTTCAACGCGGAGCAGTTCGTCGACGCCGTGCGCAGGGTGGCGGAAGGCGGCACCGCGATGGACCCCGAGGTGATCGCCAAGCTGCTGGCCAGCAACGCCAGGAACGAGCCGCTGGCCGCGCTCACGCCCCGCGAGCGCGAGGTGCTGGAGGCCATGGCGGAGGGCCGCTCCAACGCCGCGATCTCCCAGCGGCTCTTCCTCAGCGAGAGCGCCGTCGCCAAGCACACGGCCGGCATCTTCGCCAAGCTCGGACTGGCCCCCTCCGACGACGACAACCGCCGCGTCCTCGCCGTGCTCGCCTACCTGAACAGCCGCGCCTGACCGCCCTTCGGTCCCACCAGGCCCATCGTGCACAGGGTGCCCAGCCGTGCCCGGACACAGCCGGAGTTGTCGGTGGGAGCGGCTATTTTCATAGAGGCACGGCGCGACGAAAGGGTGGATCCTCGTGAAGATCCGGGTTAACCGCGATGTACTGGCAGATGCGGTGGCATGGGCCGCCAGAGTCCTGCCCAGCCGCCCGGTGGTGCCCGTACTTTCCGGGTTGCTGCTGGAGGCGGGCGACGAGCTGAGCCTGTCCGCCTTCGACTACGACGTCTCCGCGCGCGCCCTGGTCGACGCCGACGTGGCCGAGTCCGGGAGCGTGCTCATCCCCGGCCGCCTGCTCGCCGAGATCAGCCGCAGCCTGCCGGCCGAAGACGTCGAGATCGTCACCGCAGGCGCCGAGGCCGTGCTGACCTGCGGAAGCGCCGAGTTCGGGCTGATCACGATGCCGGTCGAGGACTTCCCGGCCCTGCCGACGATGCCCCCGAGCATCGGCGCGATCGGCGGCGGCGTGTTCGCCTCGGCGGTGAGCCAGGTCGCGCCCGCCGCCAGCCGCGACGACACGCTGCCGATGCTCACCGGCATCCGGGTCGACATCGAGGGCGAGTCCGTGGCGATGGCCTCCACCGACCGCTACCGCATCGCCGCCCGCGACTTCACCTGGCGTCCGGCCGCGCCCGACGTCGCCGTCTCGGCCATGGTGCCGGCCAAGGTGCTGGTCGAGGTGGCCAAGTCGCTGCGCGGCGGCGAGGTGTCGGTCGCGATGGGCGACGGCGTGGCCGGGTTCGAGAGCGTCGGCCGCAGCACCACCGTGCGCCTGCTCGACGAGCAGTTCATCGACTACCGGGCCAGGCTGACCTCCGACTGGTCGATCAGGGCCGACGTCGCGGTGACGCCGTTCGTCAACGCGATCAAGCGGGTGGCCCTGGTGGCCGAGCGCAACACCGCGATCCGGCTGTCGTTCTCGCAGGGCCAGGTGCTGATCCAGGCGGGCGGCGGCGACATCGGGCGCGGCACCGAGGTGGTCCCCTGCGAGCTGCGCGGCGACGACATCCAGATCGCCTTCCAGTCGCAGTTCCTGCTCGACGGCCTGACCGGCATCGAGAGCGAGCTGGCCAGGATCAACATGGAGTCGCCGACCAGGCCCGCCCTCATCCAGGACGTGCCGGGCGACGCCCAGCCCGCCTTCCGTTACCTGGTCATGTCGCTGCGCCTGACCTGAGCGGCCGTCACTCCGCCGTGCCCGTCTGCCGCTCGGCGACCAGCTTGAAGACCCTCTTGAACTCCGCGTACGCCTGCTCGCCCACGGCCCGTGCGTGCGCGGCCTCCATCTCGGCGATGATCGCGTCCGACCTCGCCATGTGGTCCAGCGCCTTGTCCGTCGGCACGATCAGCTTGGCCCGCCGGTCCGCGGGGTCGGGCTGCCGCTCCACGTAGCCGAGCGCGACCAGCTCGTCCACCAGCGTGCCGATCACCTGCTTGTGCTGCCCCGACTGCGCGGCCAGGTCGGTCGCCCTGCTGCCCTCCTCGTCCAGGTAGGCCAGCACGGCGCCGTGCCGTGGCCGCAGCCCCGGATGCCCCTGCTCGGCCAGCTTGGCGAACAGGTCGCGCTGCAGGGCGAAGAGCGTGCGCCCCGCCAGGACCCCGAGATCTGGTTCGTCCTGCTTGCGATGACTCCTGCGCACGTGTCGGCCCTCCAATTAGTCACTGATTTTGACTGTCACTGATTCTTACTATATTGTCGTGCCATGACCACGACGGTGGAACTCACCAGATTCAGAGTGTCCCCGGAACGCGCCGGCCAGTTGCTGGCGGCCCGTCCGGGCATGCTCGCCGACTTCGCGGCCGACCGCGCCGGCTTCCTCGGCGCCCGGCTGGTCCGCCTGTCCGACGACGAATGGCTGGACATCGTCGACTGGCGCTCGGGCGACGACTTCGCCGCCTCCCGTGCCAAGGGCGCGAACCTGCCCGGCATCCAGAAGTTCTTCGACCTGATCGACGAGTTGATCTCCGCAGAAGAAGGGACATTGCGATGACCATCCTGATCACCGGTGCCACCGGCACCGTCTCCGGGGCCGTGCTGAAGTCGCTGGGCGACCTGAGCGACGTGCGCGTCCTGGTGCGCGACGCGGCCAAGGCCCCCGAGGGCGTCGAGGTGGCCGTCGGCGACCTCGACCAGCCCGCCACGCTCGACGCCGCCTTCGAGGGGGTCGACACCCTGTGGCTGCTGACCGCCATGGGCCCCCAGGCGCCCCATGCGAGCATGAACGCCCTCTGGGCGGCCAGGAAGGCGGGGGTGCGGCACGTCGTGCGCCTGTCGGCCATCGGAGCCGCCCACGACGCCCCCACCCGCAACGGCCGCCTGCACGCCCTGTCGGACGTCGAGCTGGCCGCCTCGGGCCTCGACTGGACCGTCATCCGTCCGGCCTTCTTCATGCAGAACCTGCTCGGCTCGGTCGCCGGCGACACCCTCTACGGCGGCACGGGCCAGGGCCGGATCGGGCTGATCGACGTCCGCGACATCGGCGACTTCGCCGCCGCGGTGCTGCGCGACCCGGGGTCCCACAAGGGGCGCACCTACACGCTCACGGGCCCGGCCAGTATCTCGCTGGGGGAGGCGGCCACCGCCCTGACCGACGTCTACGGCACGCCGATCGCCTACCAGCCCGTCGCCCCCGACGACGCCTACCGCTCGATGCTCGACGCCGGCATACGCGAATGGGACGCGGCCGTCACCAGGGAATACCTCAAGGCGTACGCGGCGGGCTGGGGCGACCGTACGACGACGGCCTTCACCGACGTGACCGGGCGCCCGGGCCGCACCTTCACCGAGTTCGCCAAGGACCATGCGGCCGAGCTGCGCCCCGCCGCCTGAGGGCCGGTCAGGAGTCGGTGAGGGCGATGAGGATGTGCTCCATGCAGGCGTGCCCGGCCCGCTCGGCCGCGGTGGCGTCGCCGGCGGCGATGGCGCGGGCGATGGCGTCGTGCGGGATATAGCTCTTGTTGAACGACGTGCCCGCGGCCGTGATGCTGGCCCGCAGGGCCGCCGAGAAGTCCTCGTAGAGGTCGATGAGCACGAGGTTGTGGGTGGCGTGCGCGACCGCCATGTGGAAGGCGAGGTCGGCCTCGACGAAGAAGTCGGGGTCGTCCAGCTCCCAGGCGCGGTCGCGTTCGGCCAGCGCGGCCTCGATGCGGCGGATGTCCTCGTCGGTGCGGCGGGTCGCGGCCAGTCGAGCGGACTCGACCTCCAGCGCGCGCCGCACCTCAAGGATCTCCAGCTGCTCGGCCTGGCGCAGCCGGCGCAGCATCGCCCCGGACAGCTCACTGGTCGCCCGGACGTAAGTGCCGTCCCCCTGACGGCACTCGAGCAGCCCGGCGTGCGTCAACGCGCGCACGGCCTCGCGAACGGTGTTGCGTCCCACCCCGAGCTGCTCGGCGAGCACGGTCTCGGTGGGGATCTTGCCGTTCATCTGCCACGACCCTGAGGTGATCTGCTCCTTGAGCTGATCGATCACCTGGTCGACGAGCGAAGCCCGCTGCGCCGTACGCAGACTCACAGTCCGCCTCCTCCGGGGAAACCAATCATCCTATGAGTCAATGACTGGTCGACCCTAATTATTCCAGACTCAAAAGTCCAAATCTGGAGCTCCCGGAGGTTCAGTGCGCGACCGTGGCCTCGACCGTCACCCCTGCCAACGCGGAGCGAACTCCGGCAGCTTCAAGGGCTTTACGATATGCGGCGGTCTGCTGTGCTCTTGCGCCGACCCTCCCGTAGAGGTCGCCCAGCTCGCGCCAGCAGCGGGCGGCCTGCCTGTCGGACCCGAACACCGGACGGTCGAGCGAGTCGAGCATCTCGTGCGCGGTACGCAACTGCGTCGTGGCACTGCCGTCGAGGTCGAGCGCGACGGTGGCGAGCACGAGGTTCGCCTCGGCCGGCGTGGTGCCCGAACCGTCGTGGGTCAGCCCCAGCGCCGTGGTGGCCAGCTCGGCGGCACCCGCCTGGTCACCCGCCCGCAGCCGCACCCGAGCGTGCGCGACCAGGCTCTCGCCGTGCTCGCGGACACTGCCGGGGGAGGACGCGAAGGCGCGCGACGCGGCGGCGGCCAGCCGCTCGGCCTCGTCGAGCGGCGCGGTGACCAGCCTGGACCAGTGCATGGCCGCCCGCGCGAGCTGCAGCGCGAGCCGGGACTGACGGCCCGCCATGATGGCGTCGTCGGCCAGGCGCACGGCCAGCGCGGAGTCCTCGCCGGCGGCGGCGGCGGAACTCGCCTGCCACAGGGCGTGGATCTCCTCGGAACGGTCCATAACTTCAGGAACGCCGCTGTTGTCCAGCACCCGCTTGACGTACTCGAGCTCGGGGGAGTCGCCCTGACGCTCGCTGCGCGCCTCGACCAGAGCGGTGGCCAGGTCGACCGCGATCTCGCCCTGCGAGATGGACAGCCGCTCGGCCTGCTCCAGCGCGGACGCGGCCAGGTCACGGGCCCTCAGCCGGTCGCCGGCCCGCTGGTAGCAGCGGCTCAGCGCGATCGTGAGCGGCAGGTCGGCCAGGCGCTCGGGATGCGCGGCGGCCTCCCTGCGCAGCCGTTCGAACGCCTCGACGGCCTGACCGAGACGCCCCTGGACCTCCAGCGCACGGGCCCGGCCGAAGCGGGCGTGCGCGGTGAGCATGGCGTTCTCCTCGTCGGCCGCCTTCACGATCTCCGTGAAGCGGTCGGCCGCCACCGCGGGGTCGCCGTGCTGCAGCTCCAGCTCGGCATGGCGAAGACCCAGCTCGGTGTCGATGCGCTGCCGTGGCTCGATGCCGTGCAGGAGGAACTCGGTGGTGCATCCCAGCCGCTCGGCGAGGAGGCGGGCCACGACAGGAGTCGGCGTACGCTTGCCCGACTCAATGAGCGAGACATAACTGTCAGACAGGTCGGGTCCGGCCAACTGGGCCTGGGACATCCGCCTGTTCAGCCGCAGTCCACGGACGCGGTCACCGATGGTTCCCTGACTCGGCATCTCATCTCTCAAGGCGGGGAAGGGTCAACAACACGCAATGATTGCATGAAGTAGCCGAATCTGGTATCCCCGCGTGAAGAATTTGCCACGCGGAGTTTAATCGTCGCTCTCGTCCTTGCTGGGGAAAAGCATCTGGCAGACCTCCAGGTAGAGGGTCTCCGGATACGGAATGTACTCGACCGTTGACAGAGCCTGGTCCTGACCAGCGGACTCGAGGATGAACTCGCCGTAACCGAGCATGCGGCCCAGGAGAGATCGCTGGAAGCTCATGTCGGTGACCTTGCCGAGCGGCATCATCGCGACCTTGCGTGTGATCAACCCGGTGGTGAGCAGCATCCGCTTGGACGTCACCACAAAGTAATCGACCGACCACTCCGCGACTTTCCACACGAAACGCA
The DNA here is from genome assembly GCF_040630865.1 of Nonomuraea sp. NPDC005730. Taxonomy (NCBI): domain Bacteria; kingdom Bacillati; phylum Actinomycetota; class Actinomycetes; order Streptosporangiales; family Streptosporangiaceae; genus Nonomuraea; species Nonomuraea sp. NPDC005730. The sequence continues at coordinate 142,819 of NZ_JBEXYK010000007.1, read as the reverse complement.
CGAGCAGCAGCAGCCACAGCCACCAGACCACGACGAGCGCCGTGCCGCCGGACTCCCCTCCACCGAAGAACTTGCTGAGGAGCCCGGCGATGATCAGGCCGCCGAAGACCTCGGCGACCGGACGCAGCAGCACGGCGGGATGACGCCGCACCATGATGACCTGTTGTTCATTGGGGAGGAGGTAGCGGTTGACCGACGACGGAGCAGAGTCCCCGTGGGTCACCAGTCTCATGCGAGGTTGTTCACAAATTGGGCCAGAGAGTCGGCCGCGTTGAACACCGTGTCGAACGCCCCCTTCACCGCGTCTGCGGCATCAGCTGGTCGTGCGAACAGGTAGTACGCCACAAATGCGATCCCACTGTATGTGAGGACTTTTTTGACCTGCACTGTCGCCTCCGTGCCACTAACCCACTCCACCCGCCGTATACATTACCCACCCGGTAGCCGGGGTAAAGGTAACTTGGCGGGTTAGTTTTGATCTTGCTTAGCCACGTTCGCTGGCGACCAGCGCCAGGACGTGAAGGTGCTTCCGGGCGATGCGCTCCACAAGGCTCGGATGCGCATAGCCGGTTACCTCCAGCGCGCCGTAGTGCGCTGCTTCCACACAGCGCGTTACGGTGGTGGAGGAATGCACGCCGGCGAACTCGTCGCGCAGCGCGGCCTCGACCTCCGCGTACGGGGTCGGGTCGGCCTCGGTGTGCTCGCTCATGCGCCCTCCTGTGCCGGTCGCATGAGACGGGGCGCTGCTGTTGCCGGTCGCTCGCTCGTTCACGAGGACCCCTCGGCACCGGGCATGTCGCTCATCGTGCTTCCCCCACGCGCATGCGGAAGTTCCCTTCCTGTCTCTTCGTACCCACCCAACCACAGTATGTAACGAAGTGACGACCCAGCGTAAGGAGAAGGGGAGCCGATGGAAGGGTCAGACCACGCCGTAGAGGCGGTCGCCGGCGTCGCCGAGGCCGGGGATGATGTAGCCGCTCTCGTTGAGCCGCTCGTCGAGGGCGGCGGTGACCACGCGGATGGGCTTGCCCGAGTTGGCGAACACCTTGTCCATGTACGCCAGGCCCTCGGGGGCGGCCAGCAGGCAGATGGCCGTGACGTCGACCGCGCCCCGGTCGAACAGGAACTGCACGGCCGCGGCGAGCGTGCCGCCGGTGGCGAGCATCGGGTCGACGACGAAGCACTGACGCCCGGACAGGTCGTCGGGCAGGCGGGTGGCGTACGTCTCGGCCTGGAGGGTGGACTCGTTGCGGATCATGCCGAGGAAGCCGACCTCGGCGGTGGGCAGCAGCCGGGTCATGCCGTCGAGCATGCCGAGCCCGGCCCGCAGGATGGGCACGACCAGCGGCTGGGGCTTGGCCAGGCGCACGCCGTGGGCGGGGGAGACCGGGGTCTGGACGGTCACCTCGGTGACCCGGACGTCGCGCGTCGCCTCGTACGCCAGCAGCGTCACCAACTCGTCCGCGAGCCTGCGGAAGGTCGGCGAGTCGGTGCGGACATCGCGCAGCGTGGTGAGCTTGTGGGCCACGAGCGGATGGTCGACGACGAGGGTTTCCATAGAGGCCAACGGTATCCGCTGGACGGAGTGGTGGCATCCCGGGCCTTTGGTTTTGATCACAATTTGGTCGGAGAAGCACACGCCGCGTGGCCTGTTCTGGAACGATTGGGGTCTGGTGCGAACCTGTCGTGTCAGAGGCTCGGGTGGGGATGGCGATGACAGACGAAGATGCGCTCGACTTCGCCATAGTGATTTACCGCGAGGACGAGCGGTGGCACGCCGAGCTGCTGCCCGTCACGCTCACGTCCGACCTCCAGGGTCTGATCCAGGCTCTCAGGCAGCAGCCGAGCGAGAGCGGCACCATCGGCCTGATCGCCGTCGGCGACGAGTTCTTCGTGGCGTTGCGCGTGCTCGGCGACCGCGTCGACGTCTTCCTGTCCGACATCGCCGCCTCCTGGGACTTCCCGCTCGCCCGCCAGGTGCTGCACTACCTCGACGTGCCGGTCCCCGACGAGGAGGAGCTCGACGAGATCCTCCAGGACGAGGAGACCGTGCTGCCGGCGGGAGATCTGTCGATCTTCGCCGATCTCGGATTGGACGAGATGGAGCTGGGCATCCTCTCCGGCGACATCGATCTCCTCCCCGAAGATGTGCTGTCCAGCATCGCCGCGCGGCTCGGCTTCTCCGAGCCGTTCGAGCGTGCCATCGAATCGGTCTTCGGCTGACCCCCCTGGAGTGCGGGCATGGCGTCCAACACCTTCTCTGCGGCTTTTGTCAGGACTTCTGACGGCTGGACCGGCGCAGAGGTCGATCTGCGGGACGCGGAGATCGTCGACGACTTCGGTGACGCCGTCATCGAGACCCTGGGTCTGACGGGCGACGAGCTGGCCCTGCTCTGCGTCGAGGTCGAGGACGAATGGTTCGCCATCGCCCGCTACCGCGGCGAGGACGAGCCCCGGGTGTTCCTGTCGGACGTGCACGCCATCGTCTCCAACAGCATGGGGGAGCTGTTCGCCGAGTTCGCCGGCGTTGCCCCCGACAAGGAGGGCAACGGGCTCGGCGTGCGTCCCGCCGGTGACTTCGAGCTGCTCAGCGACCTCGGCGTGAGCTCGGAGGAGCTGCTGGAGCTGAGCATGGAGGAGGGCCTGCTGCCCGCCGACATCCTCTCGGTGATCGCCGAGCGGCTGTCGTTCGCCGACGAGCTCGACCGGTTGCGTTGACCCACGAGGAAGCGATGCGCCTGGCCCTGGCCGAGGCCGTCGCGGCCGGCGGCAGAGGCGAGATCCCCGTCGGCGCCGTCGTGCTCGGCCCGCTCGGCGAGGTGCTGGCCGCGGCGGGCAACGACCGCGAGTCCGCCGCCGATCCCACCGCGCACGCCGAGGTGCTCGCGCTCAGGCGGGCCGCCGCGCTGCGCGGGCAGTGGCGGTTGAGCGGCTGCACGCTGGTGGTCACCCTGGAGCCGTGCACGATGTGCGCGGGCGCGTCCGTGCTCGCCCGGGTGGACCGGATCGTGTACGGCGCCGTCGACGCGAAGGCCGGCGCCGTGGGCTCGCTCTGGGACGTCGTACGCGACCGGAGGCTCAACCATCGGCCCGAGGTCGTCATGGGCGTCTTGGCCGGAGAATGCTCTGCCGTCCTCAAGGAGTTCTTCGCTACTCGGAGAATCCGGTAAGCTCGTCCGCGGTGGTGTCGCCTAGTGGCCGAGGGCGCACGCCTCGAAAGCGTGTGATGGGGCAACTCATCCGTGGGTTCAAATCCCACCACCACCGCCATCGGGCCTCCGACGACCTCGGAGGCCCTTTTCTTTGCCCTCAGGGCTGCTGGGTGGGCCCGTCGGCGGGCGGATTCAGGTTGAGCTGGATGTCCGGCGGGCTGTCCTCGACGACCTGCGTCTGGACCGTCTCGCCGACGCGGGCCTCCGGGCGGCCGTCGTCGGTCAGGACGAAGAACAGCGCACCGCAGGCGCTCAGGAGCAGCAGCGGCAGCCCGATGGCCAGCAGCACGATCAGGTTGCGATTGTCGAGCGGCTCGGGCTCCTCGACGTACTCGTGCGCCGGCGGCTGCGCGTAGTAGGGCGGCGGGCCGTATCCGGGTGGTGGCCACGACCCGTGTGGCGGTGGATACGACACGGCATTCTCCGAACGATGTTGAAAGACGCGGACGTGACACACGGCACGTCGATCAGGTTGACACATGAAAAAGGGAGCCGCGAATGGCGGCTCCCTTTTCCGGCGCGTTTCAGTTGGGCAGATCCAGGACCCTGGCGTGCAGGATCGACCGTTGGTGCAGGGCCGCACGCAGGGCCCGGTGGAGGCCGTCCTCCAGATAGAGCTCGCCCTTCCACTGCACCACGTGCGGGAACAGGTCGCCGTAGAAAGTGGAGTCGGCGGCGAGCAACGAGTGCAGGTCCAGCATGGCCTTCGTGGTGATCAACGAGTCGAGCCGGACCTGCCTGGGAGGGATCTGCGCCCACTCTCGGTTCGTCAGACCGTGTTCGGGATAAGGGCGTCCGTCGCCGACGAGCTTGAAGATCACCCACCTCATTTTAGGAGAGAATTCGACCTGCTGCGTTGTCGGGGGCTATCGGCCCAGCTCAGACTGTTCACAGTCGCCCGGCCGGCCGTTTTGGTAGCCGCGCTGGAAGGCGTTGACGCGTTGCTCGGACGAGCCGTGCGTAAACGATTCGGGATCGATTCTGCCGCTCGTGCGTTGCTGGATTCTGTCGTCGCCCACGGCGGCCGCGGCGTCCAGGGCCTCGGCGATTTCCGTCTGGGTGAACGGCTTTTCGTAGAAGCCGGTGCGGACGGCGTTGTGCGCCCAGACGCCCGCGTAACAGTCGGCCTGAAGCTCGACGGGGACCGAGCTGCCGGTGTCCGACTGGAGGGCGCCGCGCAGGTCCTGGACGTGGTGGCCGTATTCGTGGGCGATCACGTACGCCTGGGCGAAGGGGCCGCCCTTGGCGCCGAACTGGCTGTGGAGCTGGTCGAAGAAGCTCAGGTCGAGGTAGACGCGCTGGTCGCTCGGGCAGTAGAACGGCCCGACGGCGGAGCTGGCCGCGCCGCAGCCGGTACGGAGGCTGCCGGAGTACAGGACCGTCTTCGACTGCCGGTAGTCGGAGATCTCCTGCTTCCAGTAGTCCTGGATGCTGTTGACCACGCCCACGACGCGGCACTTCTCCGACTGGTCGGCGTCCTTGCCCGTCTTGCACTCCTCGGCGAGTTTGGCCGGGGGTTGCTTCTGCGCCGGCTCGCCGCCGCCGTCCCCGCCGCCCAGGTTGTTGAGCACGAACACCAGCACTAAGGCGATCAGGCCGACGATGCCGCCGCCCCCGAGGACCATGCCGCCGGGGAAGCCGCCGCCCGAGAACCCGCCGCCACCGCGACCGCCGACGTCCTCGACCTGCGACGAGTCGAGGTTGACGTCGTCCTTGAAATCCATATCTGACGTCCCTTCTGGGTGCTGCCCGCTAGAGGACTTCCCCAGGAGGGCGCCTAGATGCCATCCGAGAAGGTGTCACATCTGTCCGGGAGGCCGCTGTCGTACCCGACGCTGAACCACTTCTCGCGTTGCTGCGAGGTGCCGTGGGTGAACGCGTCGGGCGTGACGCGGCCCTGCGAGCGGCGCTGGATGCTGTCGTCACCGACCGCCGCGGCGGCGTCGAGGGCCTGGTTGATGTCGGCCGGTGTGAACGGCTCGCGGTAGAAGCCCGTCTTGACCGCGTTGTGCGCCCAGACGCCGGCGTAGCAGTCGGCCTGCAGCTCCAGGCGCACGGACGCGCTGCCGGCGCCCGGTCTGCTGTTGTTGCCGACCTTGTCCATGGTGCCGAGCAGGTTCTGGACGTGGTGGCCGTACTCGTGGGCGACCACGTATGCCTGGGCGAACGGGCCGCCCTCGGCGCCGAAGTCGCGCTGGAGCGTGTCGAAGAAGGCCAGGTCCAGGTAGACCTTGCGGTCGCGCGGGCAGTAGAACGGGCCCACGGCCGAGTCGGCGGGGCCGCAGCCGGTGTTCACGGCCCGCGAGAACAGCACGGTCTTGGCCGGCGTGTACTGCTTGTCGCGTTCCTTGAACTCCTGCCGCCAGTAGGACTGGATGCTGTTCACCGTGCCGACGATCCGGCAGTCCTCCGCCTGGTCGGCGTCGGCGCCCGTTCGGCAGCGTTCGGCCAGGTTGCCGCTGGGGGAGAGCTGGCCGGGGGCGCTCGGGTAGCGTCCGCCGCCCTGCTCGCCGCCCTCGTCGCCGCTGAACGGCGTGGGGGCGAGCTTGAACAGGAACAGCCCGGCCACCGCCAGGACCAGCAGCAGGCAGCCGCCGCCACGGCCGCCGATGGGCAGCATGCAGCCGCCGCCCGGCATCCCGCCCCAGCCGCCGCCGCCCCGGCCGGGCTGGGAGCCGGTGGCCCGGACGTCCTCGACCTGTGAGGGGTCGAGTGGCGCGTCATCGTCGAACTGCATGCTCTGAGTCATCCCCCGTAGTCGGGTGATTACGCAAAGCAATGTGCGGGACTGGGATTTTCTGCGACTTGTCCGCTAATCTGCCGCCATGACGGGTGGCTTGGTGGGGATCGCGCTGGTGTCCCTGGGCATGGTCCTGACGCCCGGACCGAACATGATCTATCTGGTCTCCCGCTCGATCAGCCAGGGGCGTCGTGCCGGGCTGATCTCGCTCGTCGGCGTCGCGCTGGGGTTCATGGCGTACCTGACGGCGACGTGCCTCGGGCTGACGGCCGTGTTCGCGTACGTGCCGGTGGCCTACACGGCGTTGAAGCTGGCCGGGGCCGCGTACCTGCTCTGGATGGCCTGGAACGCGGTAAGGCCGGGCGGCGCCTCGGTCTTCCAGCCGCGCGAGCTGGCGGTCGAGAGGCCGCGGAAACTGTTCGCCATGGGGCTGTTCACCTGCCTGCTGAACCCCAAGATCGCGATCCTGTACCTGTCGCTGCTGCCGCAGTTCATCGACCCCGCCATGGGGCACGTGCTGCTGCAGAGTCTCGCGCTCGGCTCGGTGCAGATCGCGATCGGCACGCTGGTCAACGCGCTGATCGCGATCTCGGCCGGCGGCCTCGCCGCCTTCCTCGCCCGCCGTCCGGTGTGGCTGCGGGTGCAGCGGTACGCGATGGGCACCGTGCTCGGCGTCTTCGCCGTACGGATGGTCGCCGACCGCTCCAAGGCGCTCGTACCGGCCTGAACGGGCTCTACTGGCTCACCTGGGCCCTGAAACGCTCGTGGGCCGCCTGCTTGGAGATCCCCATCGCCTCGCCGATCTCCGCCCAGGAGGCGCCGTTGTCCCGCGCCCCGGCGACGGCCTGGTCGAGCAGCGTCCGCTGCCAGCTCTCCACCTGGGACAGCAGGGTGAGCGCGGCCAGCGGCCGGTCGGCCGCGAGCTTGACGACCTGCTCGCACAGCAGGTTCGACCTGGTCACCAGCCAGCCGGGCGGGGCGGCGGCGAGCAGCGGCGGCGTGTGCCTGCTCCACCACCGGTACTCCGCCTCCTTGGCCCCCTCCGGCGTCGCCGGATACCGCCGCCGATCGGTCCATCCGCACGAACAGGCGGCCTGGTACCCGACGAACGTCCTGGTGAAGGCGCTGGACGACGAGGCCGGCTCGCCATCGGGCAGAACGGGCGCGACGAACCCCTCGTGCCCGGGAAGATCGGCGGTGCTCAAGGTCATGACCGTCAAGATATCCTGACGATTCTAGTTCTCGCCACCCCTTCCGTGCGTGCTCCTGCCCGCGTCAGCCCGGCCAGGTCTGCTCCGAGCACAGGACCCGACGCGCCCCTTCCCGGCGGCGCCTGAACCCCGTACCCACCGCACGGCCACCGCACCACCACAGGAGAACGACCATGGCATCGACCTCGGTCAGCGGCCTGCTGCCCGCCTCCCCGCAGCGGGTCTGGGACCTCATCGGCGGGTTCCACTCCCTGCCCGACTGGCTCCCCTACATTCCCGAGAGCACCATGCTCGAAGGCGGCCGCGTCCGCCGGCTGGCGAACCCGGACGGCGAGGTGATCACCGAACGCCTGATGCACTTCAGCGAGGGTCCGTGAGCACGTCAGCAGAACATCGGCGCTCCGGCGTTCTTCGGGACCTCCGGCATGGAGTCGACGACCCTCACCGTCATCACCGCCATGCTGCCGCTCGGGATCTCCTTGACCTGGCCGCCCTCCTGCCGGCCGATCCAGCTCCGGTAGCCGAGGAACCGGTACGTGGCCGGCTCGAAGATGAGCTCCCCACGCTCCCAGCCGCCGGGGCTCTCCGACTTGAGCGAGGCGCCCACCCCGTGTCGTCCGGCGGTGTCGGTGAGGTCGGGGACGACGGTCACGGCCGGCAGCTTCGACAGCGCGCCGAAGACCGTGGCCCTGGTCCGGGAGGGGATGAGCGGGGTCTCCGCCAGCCTGAGCAACTGGCTCGCGATGACCTTCTCGACCCGCATGTTGATCTCGTCCTGGCCCAGGTCCGTCTCTCCTCGCCTGAGCTGGTCGGACCGGACGAACGCCGCCGCGCCGTGGCGGATCTTCGCCAGCAGCCCATCGGGATCGGCGGGCAGATCGGCGGCCTGCGGAGGCAGGCCCAGGGGGCTCTCGGGGCACTGTCCCGCGCGCTCGTACTCCACTGTTCCCGGCGACTGCACACGCTCCGGGTTCCGTCCGGTGATCACGTGTGTCCGTCCGTACGTCGAGCGCGTCAGGGCGGCCCTGCCGGGATCCCCGGCGGGCATCCATATCTCTCGGCGCAGCTCCTGGGTGTACTCGCCTTCGGAGCCGCCGGCGAACGTCACGACCTTCTGATCGACGTAGAAGTACTGCCCCGGTCCGGGCCGTACGTCCTCCTGCGCCGCTGCCGAGGCCGCATGCCTGAGCAACTCGGCGGCACCGGCCGGAGCGGCCCCGAACGGAGCTGCGTCGTCACCTCCACGCACCATGACCAGGGCCGCGGTCACCGCCGCCGCCAGGCCCACGGCCACGCCGGCCCTCAGCGCCAGTCGGCCGCTCAGGAATCCGCGAGCCGGCCGCTGACGTGACCGCGACGGCTGACGGTGACCACCGCCGGCGCGCTCCGCGTCGACCTCTTCGGCCACCAGCACCCATGCACGGGCGGTCACCTCGGGCGCGGGTCCGGGCAGGCTGTCGTGGTGGGCCTTGATCACTTCGAGTTCGTCCGTCACAGTGCCTCCCCGGCGGGACCGATGATCTTGCGGAGCTTCTTGCGGGCGCGGTTGAGACGTGATCCCACCGTTCCCTGAGGTATGCCGAGGGCTTCGGCCACCTCGTCGTAGCCGAGTTGGGCGCAGGCGACCAGCAACAGGACGTCCCTGTCCCCGGCGGAGAGCCGGGCGAGCCCCGCGGCCAGCAGCGGCTGCATGACCGCCGCGGAGACCCGTTGCGCCACGCGTTCGTCGTGACTGGCGATCTCCGTGGTGGTGTCGGCGCTTCTGGCCAGCGCCCGGTATCTGCGCGCCTCGCTGCGATGGTGCTCGGCGACCAGGTTGGAGACGATGCCGTACAGCCAGGGGCGGGCGCTGGGACGGGTCAGGTCGAAGCGGTCCCGGTCGCGGAAGGCACGCAGAAAGGTCTCCGCGGCGAGGTCGTCCGCGGCCGACTCGCCCAGGCGCAGGTGGACATAGCGGTGGATGGATGCGAAATAGCGATCGAAGACGGCGCCGAAGCGATCCGGGTCACGCCGCGACGCCGCAATCACCTGGGCGTCGGTGTCCTGGCTGGTCGGCGCCGGGTTCGGGGGAGGTGGCATGCATGCTGGCCTTTCAGGCGGTTGCATCGGAACACCCGTTGTTCGGCGATCCCCCGATTCGTCTTCACGGCCCATCAGGGTTCATCGCGTCGCGCGTCCCAGTGATTGCCGATGACCCGAAGATGACCGCATGCCCGCGATCTCCCGAACCCGCCACAGCACCAAAGCCCCTTGTCAGGAGACGACTGAGGCTGGAAATGCAGAAGGGCCATGCCGTTGACCTGGCATGGCCCTTCTGGACTGGCGGAGGATAGGGGATTTGAACCCCTGATAGGTTGCCCTATACACGCTTTCCAAGCGTGCGCCCTCGGCCACTAGGCGAATCCTCCGCCGACGAGCTTACCGGACTTCCAGCACTGTGGTGACCGCGATTTTTCCAGGACATGCTCAACCCCGAACCGTGGAGCGAGCACTGCTGAGGCCGGTTAGACTGTCCAGGGACCCCTCGCGCGGCGTCATCCTGTGAACCTCCCCAGGGCCGGAAGGCAGCAAGGATAAGCGGGCTCTGGCGGGTGTGCGGGGGGTCTCTTCGTTGAGAGCCCCCTCGCAGGCGGGATGGTCGCATGAGCCTTGCGCTTTACCGCAAGTACCGACCCGGGACCTTCGCCGAGGTCAAGGGTCAGGAACACGTCACAGATCCGCTGCGACAGGCGTTGCGTACGGGCCGCATCAACCACGCGTACCTGTTCAGCGGCCCCCGCGGATGTGGCAAGACCTCCAGCGCGCGCATTCTCGCCCGCTCTCTCAACTGCGAGCAGGGCCCGACGCCCGAACCCTGCGGCACCTGCGAGTCGTGTGTGGCGCTCGCCCCGACCGGCCCCGGCCACCTCGACGTCATCGAGATCGACGCGGCCTCCCACGGTGGCGTCGACGACGCGCGTGACCTGCGCGAACGTGCCTTCTTCGCGCCCGTGTCGGCGCGCTACAAGATCTACATCATCGACGAGGCGCACATGGTGACCCGCGAGGGTTTCAACGCGCTGCTCAAGCTCGTCGAGGAGCCTCCGCCGCACCTGAAGTTCATCTTCGCGACGACCGAGCCGGAAAAGGTCATCGGCACCATCAAGTCGCGTACGCACCACTATCCGTTCAGGCTGATGCCGCCGGCGACGCTCAAGGCGCTGCTGGAGGAGATCCTCACCTCCGAGAGCGTGCCCTTCGAGCCGCCCGCCCTGCCGCTGGTCGTCCGCGCGGGCGCCGGTTCGGCCCGTGACTCGCTCTCCATCCTCGACCAGCTACTCGCCGGGGCCGAGGAGGACGGCATCACCTACGCCAAGGCCGTCTCCCTGCTCGGCTACACCGACGGCGACCTGCTCGACGAGGTCGTCAACGCGTTCGCCGCGCGAGAGGGCGGCCAGGTGTTCCAGGCGGTCAACCGGGTGATCGAGGGCGGCCACGACCCGCGCCGTTTCGCCTCCGACCTGCTGGAGCGCTTCCGCGACCTGGTGATCCTGGCCAACGTGCCCGAGGCGGCGTCCAGCGGGCTGCTCGACCGTCCCGCCGACGAGCTGGAGCGGCTGGTGGGGCAGGCGTCCTCGATGGGGCCCGCCGAGCTCACCCGCGCGGCCGAGATCTTCAACGCGGGGCTCACCGAGATGCGCGGCGCCACCTCGCCGCGGCTGCTGCTCGAACTGATGTGCGCGCGCGTCCTGCTGCCGGGTGCCTCGCAGGGCGAGGCGTCCCTGCTCGCCCGGCTCGAACGTCTGGAGCGCGGCGGCACGGTCGCCCAGATGGCCTCCAGGGCGGGCGCGGTGACGATCCCGCGTCCGGCTGCCCCGGGCGGCGGCCACGACGTGCACGTCCCCGCCGCGCCCCCGGCTGTCTCCGTCGGTACGGCCGCGCCGGTCGGCGGTGACGTGGCGGTTCCGCAGCCTGCGACGCCTGGTGGGAGCAACGGTTCCGCCGGTGGTCAAGGGCCGGTGGGCGGCGGGGCCGACGACTGGCCCGAGCCCGTACGTCCCGGTTCGGCGGCGGCTCCGGTCTCCGACGCGCCCGCACCGGCGCCCGTCGCCCAGGCTTCCGCTGCTCAGGTTCCCGCGGCGGCAGGCCCGGTCGCGGGCGGGGCGGGCAGCATGCAGCAGCAGTGGCCCGCCGTGCTGGCCGCACTCAAGCAGCGCAGCATCGTGGTCTGGGCCAACGTCAGTACGAACGCCCAGGTCGTGGGCGTCGAAGGCAACCTGGTAACGCTCGGGTTCAGCCAGGTCGGCGCGATGAAGAACTTCACGGGCGGCGGCAAGGACGCCGTCGTGGCGACCGCGCTCGGCGACGTGCTCGGCGGCACCTGGCGGGTCGAGGCGGTGGTCGGCGGCTCTCCGGCGCCCCAGGCCACCCGCGGCCCCGCACGCCAGCAGCCGCCGTCGGGCGGCCCCGGCAACCCCGCCCCGCAGGCGGCCCCGGCCGCGACCCAGGCGACGACCAGCCCGCAGGGCGGGACGGGCGTCCAGGCGACTTCCCAGGGGCGGTCCGGCTCGCACGGCGGCTCCCAGGACGAGCAGGGCTCCCAGGACCCGGGCCAACCTCCGGCCGCCGCGTCAGCGCACCCGACCGCCGAGTCCGCGCGCCCGACCACCGACGAGTCGTGGCCCGACGCGCCCGACGACCTCAGCCCCGGTTCTCCGCCGAGCCCCGACCCCACCCAGACCGTGACCGCCCGGCAGCCCGCCGCCGCGCCGGTCGGAGCGGGGCTGGCCGCCGCGCGGTCGGCCGCCAAGGCGGCCGCTCAGGCGGGTCCGCGTACCCCGGCGTCGCGCGCGGGTGGCACGACGGCGTGGCCGAGCGCGATCCCGGGCCGTGACAAGGCCGCCGACGCCGACGACGTCGACCCGCTGAACGACGCCGACGCCGACGTCGACGCCGTCTCCGGCATGGCCCTGCTGCAACGCGAACTCGGCGCCCAGGTCATCGGCGAGATCGACCACACCTGACAGAAGGCTCACTCCGCCCGAGCGGGGGTCAGGGGAAGAGGCGGGCGCGGGCGGCTGCCGAGCGGGGATCCGTCGGCGGAAGGGCCGACAGACGTTCCAGGATCTGGTAGTCGTCGCGGCCGTTGGGGGTCTGGGCGTAGGTCCACAGGTCGTCGGGCGAGCCGTGGCGCAGGAGGCACGCGCGTACCTGGGCTTCGAGCTCCTCGCGTTCGCGCCGGATGTCCGGCGACTCCGAGCGCGGCAGGAGCGGCCCGGGGTAGGCGCGGGCCAGCGCGCCGGTGTCGCCCGAGGCGAGGAGCCGGCGGACGCCGAGGAAGTCCGCCTCGACCGGGCAGACCAGCCGGTACGGCTTCGCCGCCAGCACCTCCCCGAGCTGACCGCGCAGCCGATGGATCTCGGCCCGGATGGTCACCGGGTTGCCGTCGTCGCCGTACAGGTGGAACGAGAGCTGGTCGGCCGACAGGCCCTGGGGGTGCAGGGCGAGGAGGGCCAGGATCTCGGCGTGGCGCAGTGAGAGCGGACGCGGGCGGTCGCCCAGGTCGGCCGTCGGGGTGCCCTCGCCGAGGCAGGTCAGGCGCAGGGTGGGCGGCGTCGCGGACGGGGTGTCGCGCAGGAGGTAGCCGTCGCAGAAGGGTTCGAGGAAGGCGACGCTCCCGTCACGCAGGATCATGCGCTGGCCGGACAGGGGGAGTCGGGCGCCGAGCCGGCCCATGGGATCGCCCGAGATGACCCGGCCCGTGGGGGACAGCAGGATGCCGCCCCGGTTGCGCAGCGACTCGTAGCGGCGGCGCAGGCGTTCGTCGCGCTCGTGCATCCGTACGGCGAGCTGCGACTCGGCGAGCTTGGCCGTCGCGCTGACCAGGGCGACGGTCGCCGGATGCAGGGACCGCGCGATGCCGCTGACGTCGACGCAGCCGATGACGTTGCCCGACTCCGGATCGCTGATCGGCGCCGCGCTGCACGACCAGACGTGCAGCACCCGCATCAGGTGCTCCTCGGAGTAGACGTGGACCGGCCGGCCGGTGGCGAGCGCGGTGCCGATGCCGTTGGTGCCGGCCATGCACTCGCCCCAGTGATGGCCGTCGGCCAGGCCCACCTGGTCCGCATCGCGCAGGATGCCGCCTTTGCCCTCACGCCAGAGCACTTGTCCGTCACGGTCTGTGACGATCATGACGTGGTCGGCCTCGTCGGCCAGGCCGGAGAGCGTCTGGGCGAGCAGGGGCAGCAGCGGCCGCAGCGGATGAGCCTCGCGGATGTCGACGACGTCGGAGGACTCGCAGACCAAAGGGGCGCTCCGGCCATCCGGGTCGATCCCCGCCGCGAGCGATCGCCGCCACGAGGCGGTGATCAGGGTGCGGGGCGAGTCGGACGAGGTCTGCCCCGTAGCCGCCGCTTCGTGTGCTCCGCGTAGAAGGCGGGAGTACGCATCGAGATGGCCGTAACTCATCGGTCACTCCAAGTAGTCAACAACGAGCATCCGTCCTGGCGGCGATATGCGCAAGCTGTTCAGGGGGATTGCGTAGGGTGATTGAATGAACGCAACGTGTGTGCAACGTTGGTCGCACTACCGTTCCGAAACACGCGTCGGCGTGGTGCGGCCGCTCCGTCCGACGTGATGGCCGGGTCTCGGACACTGGAGGGGGGCCGAGATCCGGCCATGACAAAGGCCCGCGACGAATGCCTGGAGGGAAACATGGGGAGCCCTCCCAGTACATGACGCCGCCCAAACACCGTAGGCTCGTGGCAGTCAAGAACCGGAGCCACGAGGAGCGCACGACGGTGAACCCAGGGGATGTCAACCTGCAGCAGCTGCTGGAGCAGGCTCAGCTCATGCAGCAGCAGCTTGTGAGCGCCCAGCAGGAGCTCAACGACGCGCAGATCGAGGGCTCGTCGGGCGGCGGCATGGTCACGGCCGTCGTCAACGGCTCAGGTGAGCTGCTCGAACTCAAGATCGACCCGAGCGTGATCGACGCGGCCGACCCGCAGGACACCGCCGACACGATCGCCGACCTGGTGATCGCGGCCGTCCGCGACGCGGTGCGTGCCGCCGCCGACCTGCAGCAGGAGAAGCTCGGCCCGCTCGCCCAAGGTCTGGGCGGCGGCGGACTCGGACAGCTGCCAGGGTTCTAGGCATGTACGAAGGGGTCGTCCAGAACCTGATCGACGAACTCGGCATGCTGCCCGGCGTCGGTCCCAAGAGCGCGCAGCGCATCGCGTTCCACCTGCTGGCGGCCGATCCGGCCGACGTCAGGCGGCTGGCGCACGCGCTGCTCGAAGTCAAGGACAAGGTGCGCTTCTGCCGGGTGTGCGGCAACGTGGCCGCCGAGGAGGAGTGCCGCATCTGCCGTGACCCGCGGCGCGACACGCACGTCATCTGCGTGGTCGAGGAGTCGAAGGACGTCGTGGCGATCGAGAAGACGCGCGAGTACCGCGGTACGTACCACGTGCTCGGCGGCGCGATCAGCCCGATCGACGGCATCGGCCCCGACGACCTGCGCATCCGCGAGCTCATGACGCGCCTGGCCGACGGGCGCGTCACCGAGCTCATCCTCGCCACCGACCCCAACCTCGAAGGCGAGGCGACCGCTACCTACCTCGCCCGTCTGGTCAAGCCGATGGGCATCAAAGTGACACGACTCGCCAGCGGCCTGCCGGTGGGCGGTGACCTCGAGTACGCCGACGAGGTGACCCTGGGCCGTGCTTTCGAAGGACGGAGGCTCCTGGATGTCTGATATGTGGGATGTGCTCGCCGAAGAGATCGCCGCGCACGCGCAGAACTACGTCGACGGCCTGACCAGGGTCGCCGGCGGTGAGGGCGGCGACGCGATCTGGTCGCTGCTCCTGGTGGAGGTCGCGCAGGTGAGCCTGGCCGGCGCCAAGCTCGGCGCCAACCGCGACGTGATCCTGTCGGGCAACTACGAGCCGCCGATGAGCGAGGACCCCGACATCGACGGCGTGCGCACGGCGCTGGCCGAGCGACTGGAGGCGGTCGACGACTACGCCGAGGTGTTCGACCCGTACAAGGACACGTCGGTCACGCCGTACCGGCTGTCGGACGACCTGACCGCGGTGGCCGCCGACCTCATCCACGGGCTGCGTCACTTCCACGCGGGTCGTCCGCACGAGGCGTTGTGGTGGTGGCAGTACTCCTACTTCAACACCTGGGGCAACCACGCGGGCGCGGCGATGCGCGCGTTGCAGGCCCTCGCCGCGCACTCGCGGCTCGACGTGGCGGAGGAAGCCACCACCGTGTGATGATCATCCACATAGTGGTATGAACCATCAGGCCCATAAGAGGCCCCCAGTAGACTGGCACTTCACAGTCCAGACCGGGAGACTCTCGTGGCGCTCGTTGTGCAAAAGTACGGTGGTTCGTCCGTCGCCGACGCGTCCTGCATCAAGCGGGTCGCGCAGCGGATCGTCGCGACGAAAAAAACCGGCAACGACGTGGTCGTGATCGTCTCCGCGATGGGTGACACGACGGATGAGCTGCTCGACCTGGCCGAGCAGGTGTCGCCGCTGCCTCCGGGCCGCGAGCTCGACATGTTGCTGACCTCCGGAGAGCGCATCTCGATGGCTCTGCTGGCCATGGCGATCGCCAACCTCGGCCACGAGGCGCGCTCGTTCACCGGCTCGCAGGCCGGCGTGATCACCGACTCCACCCACGGCAAGGCGCGCATCATCGACGTGACGCCGGGCCGCATCCGTGAGGCGCTCGACCAGGGTCACATCGCGATCGTGGCCGGGTTCCAGGGCGTCTCGCAGGACACCAAGGACATCACCACGCTGGGCCGCGGCGGCTCCGACACCACCGCGGTCGCGCTCGCGGCGGCCCTGGAGGCCGACGTCTGCGAGATCTACACCGACGTCGACGGCATCTTCACGGCCGACCCCCGCATCGTGCCCGTCGCCCGCAAGATCCCCAAGATCTCGTACGACGAGATGATGGAGATGGCGGCCTGCGGCGCGAAGATCCTGCATCTGCGCTGCGTCGAGTACGCTCGGCGGTTCGACCTGCCGATCCACGTACGCAGCTCGTTCAGCACCACGGAAGGCACGTGGGTCGTCTCCGACCCTTACACCGAAGGAACCGAGATGGAGCAGCCGATCATCTCCGGCGTCGCGCACGACCGGAGCGAGGCCAAGATCACTGTTGTCGGGGTCCCCGACAAGGTCGGCGAGGCTGCCTCGATCTTCAAAACGCTGGCCGACGCCGAGATCAACATCGACATGATCGTCCAGAACGTCTCGGCCGCGGCCACGGGCCGCACGGACATCTCCTTCACGCTGCCCACGGCCGACAGCCAGGTGGCGCTGACCGCGCTGAAGAAGATCCAGGGCCGCATCGGCTACGAGTCGCTGCTCTTCGACGACCAGATCGGGAAGGTGTCGCTGATCGGCGCGGGCATGCGCTCGCACCCCGGCGTCACGGCGACGTTCTTCGCGGCCCTCGCCGACGCGGGGGTCAACATCGAGATGATCTCCACCTCGGAGATCCGCATCTCGGTGATCGTCGAGCAGGACGGTGTCGACGCGGCCGTGGCGGCCGCCCACCGTGCCTTCGATCTCGACGCCGACCAGGTCGAAGCAGTGGTGTACGGAGGTAGCGGACGATGAGCAGGCCCAATCTCGCCCTGATCGGCGCCACCGGCGCCGTCGGCACCGTCATGCGGGACATCGTGTCCACCCGGGAGGACATCTGGGGCGAGATCCGTCTCGTCGCCTCCCCGCGCTCGGCGGGCAAGGTGCTGCGCGTGCGCGGCGAGGACGTCGTGGTCCAGGCGCTCGCGCCCGAGGTCTTCGACGGCATCGACATCGCCATCTTCGACGTGCCCGACGAGGTGTCGGCCGTGTGGGTGCCGATCGCGGCCGAGCGCGGCGCGATCGCGATCGACAAGTCCGGCACGTTCCGCATGGAGCCCGACGTTCCGCTGGTGGTGCCCGAGGTCAACCCGCTCGACGCGCGCGAGCGGCCCAGGAACATCATCTCGACCCCCAACTGCACCACGCTGTCGATGATGGCGGCCATGGGCGCGCTGCACGCCGAGTACGTGCTCAAGGAGCTCGTCGTCGCCTCCTACCAGGCGGTGTCGGGCGCGGGCGTGGCGGGCTCGGCCCGGCTCTACGACGAGGTCGAGGCCCTGGCCGGCGACCGTTCGCTCGGCCAGACGGCCGGCGACGTGCGCAAGGCGCTGGCCGGCAAGCTGCCCGACGAGTCGCCGTTCCCGGCGCCGATCGCGTTCAACGTGGTGCCGTGGGCGGGCTCGTACAAGGACGGCGGCTGGGCGTCCGAGGAGCTCAAGCTGCGCAACGAGTCGCGCAAGATCCTCGGCATCCCCGACCTGAAGGTCTCGGCGACCTGCGTCCGCGTGCCGGTGATCACCACCCACTCGCTGGCCGTGCACGCCCGTTTCGAGCGTGAGATCACGGTCGAGGACGCGCACCGCGTGCTCTCGGCGGCGCCGACGGTGGTGCTGATGGACGACCCGGCCAACGGCGTCTACCCGACGCCGCTCGACGTGGTCGGCAACGACCCGACCTACGTGGGCCGCGTCCGCCAGGCGATCGACTTCCCGAACACGCTCGACCTGTTCGTCTGCGGCGACAACCTGCGCAAGGGTGCCGCGCTCAACGCGGCTGAGATCGCCGAGCTGGTGGCCTCCGAGCTGTAGCCCGGCCGACTCCGTGGGGACGCCGTGCCGTGGTGCGGCGTCCTTCGCGTTTTCCGGAAGAGTTCTGTCGTCCCGGAAGAGTCGCGTTTCCCGGCGATTCGCGCTTCCCGGGGAGTCGTGTTCTCCCGCGGGCGGGCCTGTCACCGGAAGAGGATGTCCCAGTGGCTGCTCTCGTTGGCGAAGACGGTTCCGGTGGCGGAGCGGTAGAGCGCGGCGCCGTCGCCGCGGACGCCCGTCTTGCGGTGGTGCCTGGTGATGTAGCGGTCGATGCACGCGTTGTGCGTGATGTCGAGCTTGTAGCCGTTTCCGTGGCTGTACTGGCCGGGCGCGTGACCCGCCTCGGTGCCGCCGGTCACCATGACCGGGCAGCCGCTGTCATGCTTGAGGTCGATGATCCGGGCGATCGTGCCGGCCCTTACGGAGTCGAGCGAGGTGCAGTGGTGCATGTGGCGGCTCGTACAGTGGCCCGACGACTTCGTGCGCAGGCCCGAGCTCTTGAGCCAGCGGGCGGCCAGGGCGTGGGTCATGTGCATGGCGGCCTGCCTGGGCAGCACACGGGCCAGATCAAGCTGAGATCGCCTCTGCGACCTCTGCGGCCGGTTCTGGGGCGTCATCGCCTCCTCGACGCTCGCGGGCCTCGTGACGGCTTCTGAGCGCTCGGCGCGGTCCTGCATGTCCGACTGCTCGGCGAACGCCTCCTCGGCCTCGGCCCAGGCGTCCTCCGTCTCCTCGGAGTCCTCCTTCGACAGCTGTGACTTGGCGGCCGCGGGGTCCGCCTGGTGGTGCTCGACCTGGTATGTCTCCGCCAGGGCCGCCTCGACGGCGGCCTGCCGGATGTTCGTCCACGGTCCGTCGATCCCCTCCGGGAACCACAGGGACAGGTCGAGCATCCCCCCGGTCTCGTCAGGACGGTTGAACGGTGTTGGCGCCTGAACCCGCTCTCCACCTGATGGGTGGGAGGCGGCGGAAGCGGCCGACGCCAGCGCGATTATGGTGATCTGAATGCCGAGGAGCGCCACCACGAAGGTGCGCGCTGTTCCACGTATCCACATGTCGATGCCTTTTCGCGGAAAAGAGCCCTTCCGCCTGAAACGACAATCCCACCATTCCCAGGAGATAACTCATGTCTCATAGTCATCTTTGCCCTGTGGCGGCGATCACCGTGCCACTCCATGACCCACCGCGCTTTCAAGACGTAAAGTGACGAACGTGTCCGAAGCCCGAAACAGAGGATCGGAGAGCACCCGAGAGGTCATCGTCGAGACGGCCTTGCGACTGTTCCGTGAGCGTGGCTTCGACGCGACGACCATGCGTGCCATCGCCGCCGAGGCAGGGGTGTCAGTGGGCAACGCCTACTACTACTTCGAGAGCAAGGAGGCGCTGATCCAGGCCTACTACGACCGTGCGCAGGCCGAGCACGAGCAGGCCTGCCGGGAGTTCCTGGCCACGGAGAGGTCGTTCGCCGCGCGGCTGAGCGGGGTGCTGCGGGAGTGGGTGCGCGTGTCGGAGCCGTACCACGAGTTCGCGGTGAAGTTCTTCAAGCACGCGGCCGAGCCGACGAACCCGCTGAGCCCGTTCAGCGCGCAGTCGTCGCCGGCGCGGGAGGCGTCCATCGGGATCTACCGCGAGGTGGTCGAGGGGTCGAAGGACCGGATGAACGCGGAGTTGCGGGCGGAGCTGCCCGAGCTGCTGTGGTTGTTGTCGATGGGCATGGTGCTGTTCTGGGTGCACGACACCTCGCCGGGGTGCGCGCGGACGTACCGGCTGATCGAGGTCACGGTGCCGCTGGTGGACCGGCTGGTGGGGCTGTCGCATCTGCCCGGGTTGCAGGGGATAACGAAGGATTTCATCGCCGCGGTGCACGAATTGCGGGCCTAGGGGGCTCCTTGCGGTGACATACCGCTTGGTATGGTCGGCTCACCGTCGCCGAACCGGAGGCCCTGAATGACGCCGAACTGGGGCATGACCATCCCCTTCTACGACCGTTCCCTGGCCAGGTCGCAGGAGCTGATCGCGGAGCTGCCGGGCCTCGGCTACACCGACGCCTGGTCGGCCGAGGTCAACGGGAACGACGGGTTCGTCCCGCTGGCGATGGCCTCGCAGTGGGCTCCGGGGATGAGGCTCGGGAGCGCGATCGTCCCGGTCTCCACGCGGGGGCCGGGGCTGCTGGCCATGTCCGCGGCCACCCTGGCCGACCTGGCCCCCGGCCGGTTCGTGCTCGGCATCGGCTCCTCCTCGCCGGCGATCGTCGAGCGGTGGAACGCCGTGCAGTTCGCCAAGCCGTACGCCCGCACCCGCGACACGCTGCGCTTCCTGAGGAGGGCGCTGGCCGGGGAGAAGGTCTCCGAGCGGTACGAGACCTTCGAGATCAAGGGCTTCAAGCTGGAACGGGCGCCGAAGACCGCCCCCAAGATCGTGCTGGCCGCCCTCCGGCCCCGGATGTTGCGCCTGGCCGCCGAGGAGGCCGACGGCGCGATCACCAACTGGCTCGCCCCCGAGGACGTGCCCAAGGTGCGCGCCGAGATCGGCCCGGACACCGAGCTGATCGCCCGCCTGTTCGTCTGTGTGAGCGAGGACGCCGACAAGGTGCGCGAGATGGCCAGGTGGATGCTGGCGAGCTACCTGACCGTGCCCGCCTACGCCGCCTTCCACGACTGGCTGGGCCGGGGCGAGGTGCTGCGTCCCATGCACGAGGCGTGGGCGGCGGGCGACCGTCAGGCCGCGCTCAAGGCCATCCCCGACGAGGTGGTCGACGCCCTCGTCGTGCACGGCGACGCCGCCACCTGCCGGGCCAGGATCCGCCGGTACGTGGACAACGGGCTCGACACGCCGGTGCTCGCGCCCATCCCCGGCGGCGAGGTGCCGATCGAGCAGGCCGTGCGCGACCTGGCCCCGGTCCGGGAGGGCTGATGGACGACGTGCTGCGGCTCGACGCCGTCGGCCAGGCCCAGGCGGTCAGGGACGGGCAGGTGTCGGCCCGCGAGCTGGCCGAGGCCGCCATCGCCGCCGTCGAGGCCCACGACGGCGAGCTCAACGCCGTCGTCCACCGGCGGTTCGAGCGGGCGCTGGCCGAGATCGACGACCTCCCGGCGGACGCGCCCTTCCGCGGCGTGCCGATCCTGCTGAAGGACCTGGGCTGGCGGCAGGCCGGCGAGCCGTACGCCGCGGGCTCGCGGGTCCGCGACGACCTCGACGGCGCCGGCGCCCGGGACGGCCACGGCGTGGTGCGCCTGCGCCGGGCCGGTTTCGTGCTGCTGGGCCGGACGAACACCCCCGAGTTCGGCAGCACGATCACGACCGAGCCGGTGGCGTACGGCCCCACCCGCAACCCCTACGACCCGGCGTACTCGGCGGGCGGGTCGAGCGGCGGGTCGGCGGCGGCGGTGGCCGCGGGCATGGTCGCGCTGGCCACGGCGAGCGACGGCGGCGGCTCGATCCGCGTCCCTGCCTCGCTGTGCGGCCTGGTGGGGCTCAAGCCGACGCGCGGCCGGCTGAGCCTCGGCCCGTCCATGGGCGAGGGCTGGAGCGGCTTCTCCTGCCCCGGCTTCGTGAGCAGGACCGTGCGCGACACGGCGGCCGCGCTCGACGCGGTCTCCGGCTACGAGCCGGGCGACCCCTACGACGCCCCCGCGCTGCCCGGCCCCCTGACCGCCGAACTGCACGCCGACCCAGGACGGCTGCGCATCGGCTTCCTGACCGCCCACCCGAGGCCGGACGTGCCCGCCGATCCCGGCGTGGCCGAGGCCGTCACCCGGGCGGCGGCGCTGCTGGAGAGCCTCGGTCACGACGTGACCCCGGGCGGTCCGCCGGCGCTCGCCGAGCCGGAGTTCGCCCGGCATTTCGGCGCCATCGTCGCCAACAACGTCGCCGCGCACGTCGTGAGCCTGGGCGCGGCCCGCGGCAGGCCGGTGGAGCTGCACGAGCTCGAACCGCGCAACGCGGCCATGGTCACCGCCGCCCGCGCCAACAGCGCGGCCGACCACATCCTGGCCACCCAGTGGGTGGACGGCTTCCGCCGCCGCATGGCCTCCTGGTGGGCCGAGGGCAACGACCTGCTGCTGATGCCGTCGTCGGGGGCGGCGCCGTTCCCGCTGGGCTGGATCCCGCCCACCGACCTGAGCACCGCCTTCGGCAGGACCGCGCAGGTGGTGGCCTACACCTCGCCGATCAACGCGACCGGCCAGCCCGCCGTCTCGCTGCCGCTGCACAGGAACGCGGCGGGCATGCCGGTCGGCGTGCAGCTCGTGGCGGCGGCCGGCCGGGAGGATCTGCTGATCCGGGTGGCCGCGCAGATCGAGCAGGTCAGGCCGTTCGAGCACGCCGCCATGCGCTGATCGTCAGGAACCCCTCACCCGGCTGACGCGTTATGTCGTGAGAAGCCGGGGGTAGGAGGATCCTCATGATGGCCAAGGCAGCACGGGCAGCGGCGGCGTGGCGGACGTACCGCGAGGTGACCAAGCCTGGCACGCCGGGGATGTTGACCAGGGTGCGGGCGATCCCGCGCATGATCGGCGCGGTCACCCGCGGCCGCTACGAAGGCATGGGCAAGGGCAAGCTCGCCCTGATGGCGCTCGGCGTGGTCTACATCCTGTCGCCGGTCGACGTCATCCCCGACTTCCTGGTGCTCATCGGGGTGGCCGACGACTTCGGCGTGTTCCTGTGGCTGATCGCCTCGCTGCTCGGCGAGAGCGGTCGCTACGTCGAGCACGAGCGCAGGATCATCCAGGGGCGGCTGGAGGGCTGAGCCGGGGCCCGGCCCCGGCTAGATCTCCTCCATCCGCAACCAGGCGCGCGAGGGCAGCGGGTGCCCGAACAGGCGGGCGGCGTTGCCGTAGGCGACCCTGGCGATGTCGGCGGGCGGCAGCGCGCCGAGGTTCGCGGCCACGGTCTTCTGGGTGTCGGGCCAGGTCGAGTCGGAGTGCGGGTAACCGCTCTCCTGCAGCACGTGGTCGAGGCCGACCGCCAGGCGCACGCCGGACAGCGCGTGGTCGTCGAGCGTGCCGAAGAAGAAGTTGCGGCGCAGCACCTCGCTGGGCTTGAGGCCGCCGTCCCAGGCGGCCTCGCCCGCGACCGGGTGGTCGAGCGCGTAGTCGGCGCGCTCGGCCAGCATCGGCAGCCAGCCGACCCCGCCCTCGACGATGAGGATGCGCAGCCCGGGGAAACGCAGCGGCAGGCCCGACCAGAGCCAGTCGGCGCAGGCGAACATGGCGCTGGTGGGCATCAGCGTGGTGATCGCCTCGATGGGTGTGTCGGGCGAGGGCACGGGCGACCAGGAGGAGTCGCCGGTGTGCAGGGCCACGACCGTGCCGGTCTCCTCGCAGGCGGCGAAGAACGGGTCCCAGTGGCCGGTGTGGATCGACGGCAGCCTGAGCCTGGTCGGGAACTCGGGGAAGACCACGGCCTTGAAGCCGCGGGCGGCGTTGGCCCTGATCTCCTTCGCGGCGACGTCGGGATCGGGCAGCCAGGGCAGTTGCAGGCCGATGATCCGCTCGGGGTAGGTGCCGGCCCAGACGTCGATGTGCCAGTCGTTCCACGCCTTGACCAGGGCGAGGCCGAGCTCCTGGTCGCGGGTCCTGGCGAACGGCATGCCCGCCTGGCCGGCCAGCATGCCGGGGAAGCACAACGCGGCCCAGACGCCGGCGACGTCCATGTCCTGGACGCGGGCCTCGATGTCGTGGCAGCCGGGACGCATCTGCTCGAACCTGACCGGATCCAGGGTCCACTGCTCGCGCGGCAGCCCGGCGCCCACGTCGATGCCCGCGCACGGGTACGTGGCCCCGCCGTAGCGCCAGACCTGGTGACCGGCGTCCGTCTCCACGACCTTGGGCGCGACGTCGGCGTATTTCTCCGGGAGCCTGTCCTCGAAGAGGTCAGGAGGCTCGATCAGGTGATCGTCGGCAGAGATGATCACATAGTCGCGCCGCCGGGGGTCAGGGTCGGGGAGCAGCGGCGTAGTCACGCAGGTAACCGTACGACGACGGCATAACGTCGAACAAGCTGCGACGTATCCGTTGGGTATCCATGCATTCGTACCCGGGACCGCCTGGAGGGGGATGGGGGCGATCCCGGGCTTGTGGGGTCCTTGAGGATGCTGCCCCTTGCGGACCCCGGCGCCTTCTACCCGCGGGAGATCGAATCAGTCAGGAGATTTTCGCGAAGTTCCGCGATGGTGGCCCGGTCGACCTGGAGCACGCCGGTGACGTAGCCCTCGACGGAGCCGTGCCGGTCGATCAGGTCGTCCAGGAACAGGCGCATGGCCTGGGCGGGGGCCCGGCCGAACCCCGGCCACAGCGGGGCGTCCGGATGCCTCGTGCGCTGGTCGGCGATGAAGCGCTCGGTCGCCAGGCCGGTCAGGGCGTAGTCGGCGACGATGTCGTCCTCGGCGACGCCGGCGAGCGAGAGGATCAGCGCGGTGAGCAGGCCGGTGCGGTCCTTGCCCACCGCGCAGTGGATGACGACCGGCGCGTTGTCCGCGACGGCGACCGTCTCCACGGCGGCGCGCAGGTTCTCCACGCCGTCCTCGGTCACCTCCAGGTACCGGTCGGCGAGGTAGCGCTCGACGCCGATCTCCTCGCTGAACTGGGCGATGTCCCAGGGGCGGCCCTCGATCGGCAGGTTCCGGTAGCGCAGCCCCTCGGTCTCCGGCACCCGGCCGGCCCGCTCGACCTCGGCGGGCTGCCGCAGGTCGATCACGGTGCGCACGCGCAGCGCGTGGAAGGCCCGCAGGTCGTCGCCGGCCAGCCAGCCAAGGGAGTCGGCCCGGTAGAGCCGCTGCCACCGGACGGTGCGCCCGTCCTCGGTGGCATATCCACCTACGTCACGAAAGTTGCGGAGATTGGTGAACTCAATGTGGCGGATCACCCTCCACACCTTAATTGGCGGCGGTTTCCGCCTCCTGGGTCGCCACGGACTCGCCGGCGGGTCTCCCGGACTTCCGCTCGGCCACCTCGCGCCGGATCAGCAGGATCCAGCCGCCGATCGCGATGCCGATGAACAGCCACCACTGAACGCCGTAGGCCAGGTTGAGGCCGCCGCCGGAGCCGACGTCGGGGGCGGGCACCAGAGCGGGCGCGGCGGCGGCCCGCGGCTGCTGCCCGGTGAGCTCGACATAGCCGCCCACCAGCCGGTACGGCATGCGCTGCCCGATCTTGGCCGCGTCGATCAGCAGCACCTGGCCGTCCGGCAGCCCGGACCGCTCGCGGATGCCGGTGGAGTCCTCGGTCTCGCTTTGACGTAGCCGCCCGGTGACAGTTACCTGTCCGGTGGGCGGGGCGGGGACCTGGGGAGCCGCGTCGGCGCTGGCGGCGGCCGGGATCCAGCCGCGGTTGACGATCACGGCGGTGCCGTCGCCGGTGACGAGCGGGGTCAGGACGTAGAAGCCGTTGCGGCCCTCCTGGGGGCGGCGGCGGACGAGCAGGCCGTGGGACGTGTCGTACGTGCCGGACGCGACGACCGTGCGGTAACGGTCGCCCTCGCCGACCTGCCGGCCGGGAGCCGCGAGCCGGTCGAGCGGGACGGCGGCGGCCTCGATGTTGGCGGTCACCCTGTCCTTGTTGTCGGACCGCTCCTCGAAACGCCCGAACTGCCACCTGCCCAGGAACACGAAGGCGGGGATGACCAGGAGCACCACGACGTGGAGCGCCAGCCACCGGGGCGTCAGCAGGAACCGGTACACGTCTTCAAGGTTAGGCACCGGGGCGGGTGCTCCCTCACGCGGCTCGCCCGCTAGACGTTGCGCAGCCCGGGGCCCGGGCCGGGCACCGGCGTGACCTCGCGTGGCCCGGCCACCTCGTGGCCATCGGCGCAGCGGAAGTGCAGCTCGATGGGGGCGCCGCAGTCGCGGTGGGTGAGCAGGACCGGCGGGCCCTCCTCGTCGGCCAGGTATTTGTCACCCCAGTGCATGAGCGCGACGAGCAGCGGATAGAGGTCGCGGCCCTTGTCGGTCAGCCGGTATTCGTCGCGCTGGCGCTGGCCGGGCTCGCGGTAGGGCTCCTTGCGCAGCAGGCCCTCGTCGACCAGCCGGGCCAGGCGCGCGCTGAGCACCTGGCGGGGGGCGCCGGTGACCGCCTGCATGTCGGCGAACCTGCGCACGCCGCTGAACGCCTCGCGCAGCACCAGGAAGGTCCACTTCTCCCCGACGATGTCCAGGGTGCGCTCGATCGAGCAGTTGTCCACCCGGAAGCCCAATCGGAACGGCACGTTCATCTCGGCATTATATCTGAGTTCAATTGACAGACTCAGCTCCGAGGAGCAGGCTGAGTCTATGCACGGAACCCAGATCCGCCCGGTCCGCCCGGACGACGAGGAACGGATCAGACGCTTCCTGACGGGGTTGTCGCTGCACACTCAGACGCTGCGGTTCTTCACCGGCCTGGCCGTCCCGGCCGCCCACCTCGTCCGCACCCTGCTGACCCTGGACGAACGCCGCGACGCGCTCGTCGTCACCGCCGGGGACGAGATCGTCGGGCACGCCATGAGCTACCGGGGCGGCTGCGCCGACGTCGAGGTGGCCGTCGTGGTGGCCGATCGCTGGCAGGGGAACGGGCTCGGCCCGCGACTCGTCGACACGTTGCTGCTCAGGGCCGCCGTGTGGGGGGCGCGTACGGTCGGGATGGACGTGCTGGGCGAGAACCGGCGGGTGCTCAGGCTCGTCCGCAGGCTGTGGCCGGACGCCCAGATGAAGGTCGCGTCCGGGACTGTCGAGGTGACCGCTATGATCGATCTGGCCGGAGTATTTGCGGAACAAGGTTCTGGTAGCACACCATTGACAGTGTGAAGAGTGTCAAGAACGGACGCGACGGCCGCACCCGCATCATCGAGGGCGCCCTCCGCCGCTTCAGCCAGGACGGGGTCTCGGCCACCACGCTGGCCAGTCTGCGCGAGGAGAGCGGTGTAAGCGTCGGCAGCTTCTACCACCACTTCGCCAGCAAAGAGCATGTCTACGGCGTCCTCTACGCCGAGATCCTCGACGCCTACCAGCAGGAGTTCCTCGCCGAGCTGGTCCAGCACGACGACGCCCGCGCCGGCATCGAGGCCGTGGTCGCCTTCCACATGCGCTGGGCCGGCGAGCACCCCGAGCGGGCCAGGATCCTGGTCAGCGAGCGCCCGCCGCGCAAGCACGAGCCGGGCGGCGCCGAGGTGGCCGAGGCCAGGCGCGCGTTCTTCCGCCAGGTCTCCGACTGGTGGAAGCCGCACATGAAGAACGGGCAGCTCCAGCCCGTCCACGCCACCATGTGCTACGTCCTGTGGCTCGGGCCGGCGCAGGAGATGTGCCGCCTGTGGTTCGCCGGGGCGCACACCCCGACGGAGGAAGAGATCAAGGGCCTGGGCGAGGCGGCCTGGCAGAGTCTCCGCCAGCGCGGGGAGCAATGATCTGAGTACCGTCTGTGGTGTTATTGTCCAAATGTGAGAAGACCTCGGGCTCTCGTGCTGCCCGACCTGCCGCAGAGCGCGCTCGCCCGTCTGGGCGAGGTCGCCGACGTGGCCGAGGCTCCTCCCCGGCCGAGCGTCGGCTTCACCGACGAGCAGCTCGCCGACCTGGTCATCGAGACCGGCGCGAACGTGCTCATCACCGACGGCGACCAGGTTCGCACCTCGGTACTCGGACTCCACATCGACATCGTGGCCAGCCTGGGCGCCCCCACAGGGGTTGACCTGCGCCTGGCCGCCGAACGCGGGGTCACCGTCCTGCACGCCCCCGACCGCGACCCGGAGGCGGTGGCCGAGCTGACGCTCGCGCTGCTGTTCGCGGTCAGCAGGAACATCGTCACCGCCGACCGTGAGGTGCGCAGGGGCCGCGCCCACCGAGGCAGGGTGCCCCCCGCCCAGCGCCACCGCGGCAGACGGCTCACCGGGCGCACGTTCGGCATCGTCGGCCTCGGCCGGGTCGGCCGGGCCATGCGCTGGCGCTGCCAGGGGCTGGGCATGCGGGTGGTCACCTGCGACCCGTTCGTCCCCGAGGCCACGCACACCCTGCCCGCGCTGCTGGCGGAGGCCGACGTGGTGTCGCTGCACGTGCCGCTGACCCCGGACACGAGGGGCCTGTTCGGCTACAGCGAGTTCGGCGCGATGCGCCAGGGCGCCATCTACCTCAACACCTCGCGCGGCGCCCTGCACGACCTGACCGCCCTGGTGGACGCGCTGCGCCAGGGCCAGGTGGGCGGCGCAGGGCTCGACCACTTCGAGGGCGAATGGCTCGATCCGGCCCACCCGCTGACCAGGCTGCCGAACGTGGTGCTCACGCCCAGACTGGGCGAGGCCACCGGGGAGAGCCTGGAGGAGCTGGCGGAGGCGCTGGTGGAGGACATCGCGCGGTTGCTGCGGGGCGAGCCGCCCGCGTACGCGTACGCGCCGGTCAGGCCGGTTGCCGGATCCGCGTCCTGACCTGCCAGCGGGAGCGGTCGAGGGAGATGTCCAGCCGCAGGTCGCCGCGCTGCCTGCGCAGGCCGGGCACGCGCAGCCGGTCGTGCACGTCGAACCTGCCGCGCGAGGGGTAGCCGAACCCCAGCTCGCCGGGCAGCACCCGCAGGTCGTCGCGGTTGCCGCAGCGCGGGCAGGTCCACGAGACCAGGTCCAGGCCCCGGTTGTAGTCGGAGCAGGCGTTGAAGTACTCGTCGGGCCCGAATCGCGACTCGCAGGCCAAGCAGGGGATCAGCATGGGGGCGCGCTCCTCGGTACGGCGTCTTGCACCCCTAGAGATACCGCCACCCACTTGTCCATGGCTTGCAGAACGCTTGGGTGTGCAAGTAACAGTATGAGCACTGTCGGTGGCTGGTGAAAGGATGGTGCCCGTGGAACGACTGCGCCATCACCTCCTCGAAACCGGCTACACGATCGACGGCGTCCGCGACCGGCTCGGCGCCATGGCGGCCTCGGCCCTGGCGCGGGAGGAGCTCGTACCGGCCCTGCGGGCGACCGCCGACGGCGACCCGCTGGGCACCCTGATCAGGCTCTGGTGGCTCGGCGTGCCGGTGCCGGCCGGATCCGTGCCGGCCGCGGTCCTGGAGTCGGGGCTGGTGTCCGCCGACGGCGACCTGATCAGGGCGACCGTGCACCTCCAGCCGTGGGAGACCGGCGGCTACGTGGTCTCCGACCGCAAGGTCCGGCCCGGCGACCCGGCGCTGCGGGCCGACCACGTCGTGGGGGCCGGGGGCGCCTCGGCCAACCTGGCCCAGCTCGTCAGCCGCCGGCCCGTCCCGCGCGCGCTCGACCTCGGCACGGGCTGCGGCGTCCAGGTGCTCCACCTGGACGGGCGGGCCGAGCAGGTGGTGGCCACCGACCTCAATCCGCGTGCCGTCGAGCTGGCCCGGCTGAGCTGGGAGCTGTCCGGCGTGACCGGCGTCGACGCGCGGGTGGGGTCGATGTTCGAGCCGGTCGAGGGCGAGCTGTTCGACCTGGTCGTCAGCAACCCGCCGTTCGTCATCGCCCCCGGGGCCGAGCGCACGCTGACCTACCGCGAGTCCGGCGGCGACGCCGACGACTTCTGCCGCGACCTGGTCCGGCGCACCCCGCGCCACCTCGCGCCCGGCGGGCAGGCCCACTTCCTGGCCAACTGGCTCCACGTCGAGGGCGAAGACTGGCACGACCGGGTCGGCGGCTGGTTGCGCGAGACCGGCTGCGACGCCTGGGTCGTCCAGCGTGACGTGCAGGACCCGGCCGAATACGTCGAGCTGTGGCTCAAGGACGCGGCCGAGCAGGGCACCAAGGGCTACACCGACCACTACGACCGGTGGCTGGCCTGGTTCGACGAGCGCAAGGTCGAGGGCATCGGCTTCGGCTGGATCACCATGCGCAACTCGGGCACCCTCGACCCGGTCGTGCGCGTGGAGCACCTGCCCCACCAGGTGGCCCTCCCGGTCGGCGACTACGTCGACGACGTGCTCGACTCCATCGCCGCCGCCCACCGCGCCGCCGACCTCGACGCGGCGCTGCTGCGCACGGCCGAAGGGGTGCTGGACGAACGCGTCGGCCTGCCCGGCGCCGAGGACCCGATCCGCATCGTGCTGCGCCAGACGCAGGGGCTGCGGCGCAGCAGGGAGGTCGGCACCGTCGAGGCCGCCCTGGCCGGCGTGTGCGACGGCGAGCTGGCGCTCGGGCCGCTGCTCAACGTGATCGCCGAGCTGGTCGGCGACGGCGAGATCCCCAACGCCGACGCCGTCCGGCCGCTCATCGCCGAGGGGTATTTCCTGCTTTGATTCACCGTTGATCCGACGTTGACCACGCGGGTGGAGGCTTCTGACCGAGACGCGGGCCTGGGGGGTTCGAAGGTCCGCGTCGAGTCCGGCCGGTCGTCTGTGTGAGGCGGCTAGCCGTCACGCGAAGCATCCGGATGACCGGGCCCCCTGGCGACGCGTGGCGGTCAGGATGACCGGCCGGGCTGCCATCGGCATTGACTAAGGACAGCCTTGATCAACCATGTGTGGATGACACGTCTGGACGACGAGCTGTACTCAGGACTCGACGACGGACCGTTCGACGGCGAAGCCGTCCAGCAGCAGCTTCAGGTCACCGGCCTCGGGGGCGCCGAGCCTGGTGAAGACGTCGTAGGCCTGCCTGAGGCAGTCGAGGCTCCGCGCGACGCTGCCCAGTCCGCGTAGCGCCCGGCCGAGCACGGTGAGCGAGAGCGCCTCGCCGTAGGGGTGGCCGATCTCGCGCGAGACCATGAGTGCCTGCTCGGCGTGGCGGACGGCGTCGGGGTAGCGCCCGGCGGCGATGAACGTCTCGGCCAGCCGGGAGCACACGCGTTGCTCCCAGACCCGCTGCTTGCTGGAGCGGAAGAAGGCCAGGCACTCGGCGTGGTGGTGCACCGCCTCGGTGAGCCGGCCGACCCGGCTGAGCACGATGCCCAGGTGGTAGCGGGCGCGGGCGGTGCCGGCGCCGCTGCCGATCTCGGTGAAGATGGCCAGGCCCTTCTCCGCCGCGGCGATGGCGTCCTCGGCGTGGCCGAGGCCCAGGTGGTCGCGGGCCGAGTAGCTGAGCACCAGGGCCTCGCCGGCGGGGACGCCGTTCTCGCGGTAGTAGCGGGAGGCGGCGTCGAACAGGGTGAGGGCCTCGGTGTGGCGGCGCTGCCGGCCGACGACGACGGCCAGCGCGTTGAGCACCTCGCCGGTGACGATCTTCTCGTCGCGGGCGTCCGAGAGCTCGTAGACGCGGCGGAAGTGGGTCTCGGACTCCGAGAGCTGGTTGCCGGCGAACAGCACCCGGCCCAGCACGTACCGGGAGCGCAGCTCGCTCGCCTCGTCGCCGAGGCCCAGCGCGGCGGCGAGCACCGCGCGGGTGCCCTGGTCGAACTCGCGGGTGTGGGTACCGGCCTCCAGCAGCGGCTCCATGGCCACCAGCATGTCGGCGGCGGGCAGGAGCTGCTCGCCGGCGGTGGACGTGGTCGCGGCCTGGTTGATGGCCGCGAACAGCGAGTCGCCCTCGGAGATCAGCCAGGCCACGGCCTCGTCGACGGTGGTGAAGGTGAGCCCGCTGCCGACCACGGCCAGATTGTCGGGGATCATGCTGCCCTCGTAGGCCAGCCGGTGGGCGGACCGGGACGAGGCCAGGTAGAAGCCGAGCAGCCGGCGCAGCGCCAGCGTCTTGTCCTCGGGACGCTCGGTCTTGTCCAGGACGCGCCTGGCGAACAGCCTGAGCAGGTCGTGGAAGCGGTAGCGGCCGGGCGCGGTGGCCTCCAGGAGGCTCATGTCGACCAGCGACTCCAGCAGCTCCTCGGCCTCGTACATGTTCATCGCCAGGACGGCCGCGGCGGCCCCGATCGAGATGTCGGGGCCCTTCGGCAGGGACAGCAGGCGGAAGGCGCGGGCCTGGGCGGGTTCGAGCTGGCCGTAACCGAGCGCGAAGGTGGCCTCGACGGCCAGGTTGCCCACGCGCAACTCGTCGAGGCGGCGCTGCTCGTCGGCCAGCCTGGGCACCAGCGAGGCGACCGTCCAGGAGGGGCGGGAGGCCAGCCGCGCGGCCACGATCCGGACGGCCAGCGGCAGGAAACCGCAGGCGGCGACCACGTCCATGGCGGCGCCGTGCTCGGCGGCCACCCGCTCGGGCCCGGCCACGGAGGAGAACAGCGACAGCGCCTCGTCCGGCTCCATGACGTCGAGGTCGATCAGCCGGGCCGCGGGCAGGTCGGCCAGCTTGGCCCGGCTGGTGACGATCGTGGCGCAGCCCGGCGAGCCCGGCAGCAGCGGGCTGACCTGGTCGGCGTCGCGGGCGTTGTCCAGCAGCACGAGGATGCGCCGGTCGGACAGCAGCGAGCGGTAGAGCGCCGAACGTTCGGCCAGGCCGTCGGGGATGACGTCCGGCGGGATGCCGAGCGCGCGCAGGAAGCCGCCGAGCGCCGACTCGGGAGCGGTCACCTCGTCGCTGTGGCCGCGCAGGTCGGCGTAGAGCTGGCCGTCGGGGAACAGGTCGTCGGCCGCGTGCGCCACGTGGACGGCCAGCGTGGTCTTGCCGACGCCGCCGATGCCGCACAGCGCCACCACCGGCACGCCCTCGGCCGACGACTGCGAGGACAGCAGGGTGTGGACGCGGACGGCCACCTCCTTGCGGCCGGTGAAGTCGTTGACCGCGGCCGGGAGCTGCGCCGGACGGGGCAGTTCGAGCGCGGGCGGCTCCTCCTCGGCCTCGGGCTCGCCGGCGGCCTGCTCGGCCGGGGCGGCGGGCGGCGGCACGTGGGTGAGCGCCGGGTCGGCGGCCAGGATGCGGTGGTGGAGCGCGGTCAGCTCGCTGCCGGGCTCGATGCCCAGCTCGTCGATCAGCGCCTCGCGGGTCTCGGTGAACACGTTGAGGGCGTCGCCCTGCCGCCCGCACCGGTAGTAGGCCAGCATGAGCTGGGCGCGCAGCCGTTCGCGCAGGGGATGCTCGGCGGTGAGCGCGATCAGCTCGGACACGACCGCGGCGTGCTCGCCCAGCTCCAGGTCGAGGTCCATGAGCGTCTCGATGACGCTGACGCGGCGTTCGGCCAGGCGGTCGCGCTGGTGCTCGGCGTACGGGCCGACGGCTCCGGCCAGCGGCTCGCCCTCGAACAGGGTCAGCGCGGCCCGCATGCCCTCGGCGGCGGCGGAGAGCCGGCCGGACTTGCGGGCGGCCTCGGCCTCGGCGATGCCGCGTTCGAAGCGGGTCAGGTCGAGCGCGTCGTCGGGCAGGCGCAGCGCGTAGCCCCGGCCGATGGAGGTCAGCAGCTCGGGACGGGAGCGGGCGGGCCGGTCGGGTTCGAGCACCGTGCGCAGGCGGGAGACGTACGTGCGCAGCGCGCCCAGGGCGCGGGGCGGCGCCTCCTCGCCCCACACGGCGTCGATCATCTCGGCGGGGGTGACCGCGCGGCCCTCCCGC
Source organism: Nonomuraea sp. NPDC005730 (assembly GCF_040630865.1). Classification (NCBI taxonomy): domain Bacteria; kingdom Bacillati; phylum Actinomycetota; class Actinomycetes; order Streptosporangiales; family Streptosporangiaceae; genus Nonomuraea; species Nonomuraea sp. NPDC005730. The sequence goes on along the minus strand of NZ_JBEXYK010000007.1, from coordinate 109,654 downwards.
AGGAGCAGCATGCCGAGGATCGAGCGTTGCAGCGGGGTGCCCAGGTCGAGTTCCTGCCCCTCGCGCCACGCGCGGACGGGACCGAGCACGGCGAACCACAGCCCGCCCTCAACGCTCTGACCAGCCATGCCGTCTGTCTCCTGGGCAATGGAACGATTTGTGACCAAATGATAGATCCAGTACCGCTTACCACCTAGAACTGGGCTGATCGCCGGAACGAACCGTTGATCCGCCTTTGATCAGGTGTTGACCGTGCCTCCGCATGCTGATGGCAGGCCGTACATGGCGCACCGACACGGGGGCGTGTCATGTAGAGCCGATGGGGACGCGGAAAAATACAGGCCCCGCCCGGAAAAGTATGGGCGGGGCCGTTGCCGATGTTCCTACGCTGCCTCTACCAGTCCGAGCCGCATGGCCAGCCGTTCTCGGACGAGCGGCCATTCGGAGTTCAGGATCGAGTAGAAGGCCGTATCTCGGACCGTGTTGTCGGCGCCTCGGCTATCCGCTCGTCGCACCCCGTCGAAGTGTGCGCCGAGGGCCTCGATGGCGGCCCGGGATCGGACGTTCCTGACATCTGCCTTGAGTGTGATGCGGTGGACGTTCCAGGTCTCGAAGGCGAGTGAGAGCATGAGGAACTTGCTCTCCCGGTTGACGCCGGTGCCCTGGGCGCAGGCGCCCAGCCAGGTGTAACCGATGTCCGCCACGGACGGGATGTCGCCCACCGCACCGCGTGAACCCGGAGGCCAGGGCATGGGGCCCTGCCAGTACTCCAGGTGCATGAGACGGGTGGCACCGACCACGCGGTCGGTGTTCAGCCACCGGATGGCGAAGGGCAGCGTGCGGCCCTCCGCCTGCTCAGCCATGGCGGCCTCCACATAGGAGACCATCTCGTCCCGGCCGGCCGGGACGCGAGTGAAGGCGTAAGTGGAGCGGTCTTCACTCGCCGCGGCGACGAGATCGTCGATCACCGCGTGGCTGAGAGGTTCCAGGCGCACGGAGCGCCCGGACAAGGTGACAAGAGCGGGCATGAGCACATGATGAGGCTCGCGCGGCGCGCGCGTAACCAGGCTCTCAGAGCCATCTTTCCCGGGTTTCTGGATGTGCGGTGTTTCCGCAGGTCAGAGGGCTGATTTGGTGGGTGGTGAACCAGCTCTTGGGGAAAGATTCGCCTAACCGTGACATGGCGCCGGCACCAGCGCCGGGTGACGTTCACCCACGACGCCGTGACGGACCAGGGCGAGCTCCTTCAGACCCATGGACAGATGGTTCAGATTCGCTGCGATCCATGGCAGTTGAAGGGGATCGGTGCTGTTCAGGGCGGTCAGTCGCTCTTCGGGCGTGTCGCCGTAGAGCAGGCTCACCGCCACGCGTACCCGGGCGGCCGACGGGTCGTCGCCGAAGGCGTGTCCGGGAAGGACGCCGATGCCGTGCTCGTCCAGCAGGATCCGGGTGATCTCGGCGGAGCCGCCGAGCCTGAGGTGGCTCAGGTCGGGATAGAGGTAGAAGCCTCCCTGAGGTCGCGGCACCGAGGCGCCGATCTCCATGAAGCGCTCGTGGACGGCCCGCGCCACGATGCCGTGCAACCTCCGGCTGCCGGCGACCCGGTCGGTCAGCTCGCGCGGCTCGTCGAAGGCGTAGGACGCGGCCTCCTGGACGGGAGCGGCCGGCGCCGACCAGATCTCACTGGCCACCGCCAGCAGCCGGGTACGCAGCCCGTGCGCGCCCTCGGGCAGCCGGGCCACGCCGATCCGCCATCCGCCGAGCGCCAGGCTCTTGCTGAGCCCGGTGGTGATGATCGTGCGCTCGGGCGCGAGGTCGGCCGGCGAGGTGTAGCCGGCCGACTCGTCGTGGACCAGGTCGCGGTAGATCTCGTCGGAGATCACGATCAGGTCCAGCTCGCGCGCCACGGCCGCCAGGCGGGCGACCGTCTCCGGCGTGGCCAGCCGGCCGGTCGGGTTGTCGGGCAGCGTGACCAGCAGGGAGCTGACCGTCCTGCCCTCCGAACGGGCCCGGCGGACCGCCGCGACGACCAGGTCGGGGTCGGGCACCCCGCCCTCTCCTGGCGGTGCGGGCACCAGGATGGGGCGGGAGCCCACCAGATCGGCCTGCGCGGCATAGCTGACCCAGCTCGGCATGGGCAGGACGATGTCGCCGCCGATCGCCAGGAGCAGGCCGTACAGCAGCGACTTGCTGCCAGGTCCGCAGACGACCAGCTCGGGGTCGGTCAGGAGCCCCCGTCGTGCCCAGTAGCCCGCTGCCGCGGCCCGGAGCCCGGACGCGCCCGCGACCGGTCCGTAGCCGTTGCGCTCGGAAGCGGCGGCCAGCTTGTCGCGCAGCGCCGGGTGGACGGGCAGACCGGCCTCACCGAAGGCCAGGTGCAGCACGCGTTCCCCGGCGCGCCGTCTTCGTTCGATGTCTTCGTTCGCCGCCAAGGTGGCGGACAAGGTCACGGTCATGTTTGTCACGTTCCCAGGGTGGTTGTAAGAAGGCATCAGTACAAGCGAGGCTTTTTGTGGGTAGGCGTAAGGAAGTCTGATGCTCGAATTCCGGCGTTTGGCGCTGATCTGTGAGTTCGCTCGCCGGGGCAGCATCGCGGCCGCCGCCGAGTCACTGGGTTACAGCCCCTCGGCCGTCTCCCAGCAGCTCGCGGCGCTCGAACGGGAGACCGGCACCGCGCTGATCGACAGAACCGCGCGCAGCGCGGAGCTGACCGACGCCGGACGCCGGCTCGTCCAGCACGCCGAACGCATCCTGTCAATGGTCGAGGAGGCCGAGTCCGACCTCTCCGCCCATGCGGGCACCCCTTCGGGGCGCGTCGTCGTCACCGCCTTCCCCACAGCGGCCGTGGCATTCGCGCCGGCGCTCGCGCGTTCGCTGCGCCGCCACACCGAGCTGACGCTCCGCCTGGGCCAGAGCAGGTCGGGACGGGGCATGCGGGAGGTCCAGTCGGGCGAGGTGGACATCGCCCTCGTCGACGACTGGTACGGCTCGGTCCGCGAGAGCGAGAGCCTGCGGGTCTTCCCCCTGCTGCGCGACCCCATCGTGCTCGTCGTGCCGCGCAGGCACCGGCTGGCCGACCCCGGAGTGCCGCTCGACCTGCGCGAGCTGCGCGACGAGCCGTGGATGGCCACCCCCGACGGCGAGCCCTCACGCCTGGCCCTCGACCGGCTGTTTGTGGACGTCGGCGGCACCCGGCCGACGCCCTGGGAGTTCGAGGGGCTCGGGACGATCCTCTCCCTCGTCGCCAAGGGCATCGGCATCGCGGCGGTGCCCGCGCTGGCGCTGGCCGCCGGGGTGCGGGGGTTGTCGGTCAGGGAGTTCCCCGGCAACCCGGTCGGCCGTGACGTGCACGCGGTCGCCCGCAGGTCCAGCGTGCACCGGCCGTCGGTGTCGGTGACGTTGCGGGCGATCCACGTGGCCGCCCGGTACATCGCCGGCGATCTGGAGCCGGTGACCCCGGCCGAGCGGTAGCGTCTGCCCATGGCGCCGACGTACGAGATCGAGCAGCTCCTGCTGTCCATGCCGAGCACCCGCACGGTCGCGGGCGTCGACGAGGTGGGCAGGGGCGCCTGGGCGGGGCCGGTGACGGTCTGCGCCGTCGTGACCGACCTGTCCGCGCCGCCGCCCGGCCTGACCGACTCCAAGCAGGTCTCGGCCGCCAAACGTGGCCCGCTCGCCGACCAGCTGACCGCGTGGGCGGCCGGCATCGGGTTCGGCGAGGCCGGCCACGCCGAGATCGATGCGGTGGGCATGACCGAGGCGCTGCGCAGGGCCGCCCGCCGGGCACTCGAAGCCCTGCCGGTGCGCCCCGACGCCGTGATCCTCGACGGCAAGCACGACTACATCGGCGCCCCCTGGCCGGTCCGCCTGGAGATCAAGGGCGACGCGGCCAGCGTCTCGGTCGCGGCGGCCTCGGTCCTCGCCAAGGTGCGGCGGGACGCCTACATGGGGACGATCGGGCATGACGAGTACGGCTTCGCGGAGAACGCCGGATACCCCTCGCCCGCGCACCAGGAAGCCCTGGCCCGGCTCGGCCCCACACCGCACCACCGGCTCTCCTGGTCCTACCTGGACGACCTGCCGCGATGGCGGCATCTGAAGCAGGTCAGGGATCCGCTCGTGGGTGAAGGGCAGGCCGCGCTGTTCGGCTGAGCCGTAGGATCGGGGGAGTGCGGATCGGGATCTTCGTCATCGCGGCCTGCTTTCCCGGCCAGGATCCAGGGCAGGTCCTGCGGAACTCGGTGGAGCTGATCGAGGCCGCCGAGGCGGCCGGGTTCCACGACGCCTGGATCGCCGAGCACCACTTCATGTCCTACGGCGTGTGCCCGTCGGCGGTCACGCTGGCCGCCGTGGCGGCGGGGCGGACCAGCCGGATCGGGCTCGGCACGGCGGTCAGCGTGCTGTCCTCGCAACATCCCGTGGCGCTGGCCGAGCAGGCGGCCATGCTCCACCACCTGTCGGGCGGGCGGTTCACGCCCGGCGTCGGCAGGGGCGGCCCGTGGGTCGACCTGGAGGTGTTCGGCACCGGGCTCGACCGGTTCGAGCGGGGGTTCGCCGAGTCGCTCGACCTGCTGGTCGAGGCCCTGTCCGAGGGGCCGGTGGCGGCCGCGGGGGAGTTCTTCCGGTTCAGGGAGGTCGCCCTGGTGCCGGGGGCGCGGCTGCGGCCCGTGGTGGCGTGCACGTCGGGCTCGACGGTGGCGCTGGCGGCCGAGCGCGGGCTGCCGATGTTGCTCGGCATGCACATCGGCGACCGGGACAAGGCCCAGCTGGTCGCCGAGCACGTCGCGGGTGGCGGGAGCCCGGCGGGGCACATGGCGGCCGGGGTGGCCCACGTGGCCGACTCCACGGAGGCGGCCGTCCGGGAGCTGAAGGAGTCGATGCCCGCGTGGCTGGGCCCCGGGCTGGCCGGCTACGTGCCGGTGGACGGCCGGCCGCGCCCCTCGCGGGACGTCACCGCCTACGTCGACCTGCTGACGCGCATCCACCCGGTGGGCTCGCCCGCCCACTGCGCCGAGGTGCTGCTGCGCACGGCCGACAGCACCGGGATCGAGCACGTCATCCTGACCGTGGAGGGCATCGGCGACCACCGGCGGGCCCTGGAGGACGTGCGCCGCATCGGCGCGGAGGTCCTGCCCCTGCTGCGGAGGTGAGGCCGCGGAGACGAGGCCGGGGGCGAGCCGGGACGGCCCGGCTCGCCCGTGGGTTCAGCAGTCGACCAGCTCCGGTTTCTGGTTGAGGATCTGGGCCCGCGGGGTGACGAACTCGTCGAGGGCCTTGGTGGCCGACGGGTCGAAGACGGCGACCCGGTGGCAGTTCTGGAAGGCCAGCCGTACGCCGAAGTGGCGTTCGAGCGCGCCGCGCATCGCGTCGCTCGCCAGACACCGCAGGAGCTGACCGCGGGCCTCCTCGGACGGCGGTGGCACCTGGTTGTCGGCGAACTCGGCTCCGCTCTGCGCGCGCTCGGTGACCAGCTCACTGATCAGCGACCACGCGTAGGGGAGTGAGTCGCGGACGCAGGCGACGAACGCGGCGTCGTCCACGTCTCCGGCTCGGGCCTGGTCCAGCAGATCGTTCGGGACGGTCAGCGACATGCTGTCTCCTCTCGAAGGGGATCGAATCTGACGTTATGTGGGAGAAGGGGGTAGCTCCAGATGCCTGGAGGTGCGGTTTAGGGGCCGTAGACGAAGTCAGGATCGATCTGCTCGGCCAGGTCGGCTCCCGCGCGGGCGTTGGCCCACGCGCGGGCGTTGCGCAGGTGGAACTCCGCGGTCTGGCGGCCGAAGCGCGGCCAGTCCTTCTCCTGCGCGTCGAGGGTCTTGCGCAGGACGGCGAGCGCTTCGGTGTTGGCCGGCTCCAGGTCGTCGAGCGTGAAGTGGCGGCCCTGCTCCATGGCGCGCACCGCCGAGGAGTGCTCCATCCAGGTCAGCAGGTCGTCGCCCACGTGCGCGCGGAGGAACTCCACGTCGGACGGGCCGTGGACCTTGTTGCCGACCACGGCGATCGCGACGTCGTACTTGGCCGCGTGGTCGCGGTACTGCTGGTAGACGCTCACGCCCTGCCTGGTCGGCTCGGCGACGAGGAAGGTCAGGTCGAACCGGGTGAACAGCCCCGAGGCGAAGGAGTCGGAGCCGGCGGTCATGTCGACCACGACGTATTCGCCCTGGCCGTCGACCAGGTGGTTGAGCAGCAGCTCCACCGCGCCGACCTTCGAGTGGTAGCAGGCCACGCCGAGGTCGTCGTCGTCGAACGGGCCCGTGGCCAGCAGGCGCAGGCCGTGAGGGGTGGTCACGGCGTAGTCGAGGGCGGCCAGGTCGTCGAAGCGCAGCAGGCGCGAGCCGCGGCCCGGTGGGGTGGTCTTGACCATGGTCTCGGCCGAGGCGATGCGCGGGTTGTCGCCGCGCAGCAGGTCTTTGATCCCGGTGAGGTGGGCCCCGAGCGGCTCGGGCTGGGAGTCGAGGCCGAGCACCAGGGCCAGGTGCTGGTTGATGTCGGCGTCCATGACGACCACCGGGTCGCCCTGGGCCGCCACGTGCCGCGCGAACAGCGCCGAGATCGTCGTCTTCCCGCTGCCGCCCTTGCCGACGAATGCCACTCTCACGTGCGCTCCTGAAATGACGATGAAAATCGTTTCCGTTGGGCCCGCGCACCATCATGCCACACTCCGTACTCGGGTGATGGCTGTCGGAAAGGTGAGGTTCAGCCGCAGGCGGCGTCCAGGTTGACCGGGGTCTCCGGGTTCTGGGTCGGGGCGGCGGAGTGGTGCGCGCTCGCCGACCGGTTGGCGGGGCGCTCGTCCAGGGTCTCGGAGACCTTGCGCCTGATCAGGTACCAGTCGGGCGTGACGGTGCTGATCAGCGGCGGGACGAAGCTGAGGCTCCGGATCCTGGTGTCCTTCACCTTGTCCGACAGCTCGATCAGGGCGGGCAGCAGGTCCTGGGGCACGTCGCTGGAGATGGCCCGCTTGGTGGCCGCGGCCAGCTTCTCGAAGCTCTTGAGCACGGTCATCGGATCGGCCTGCTTGGCGACCGCGTTGAGCAGGCACTTCTGGCGGCCCATGCGCACGTAGTCGTCGCTGTCGGTGCGGGACCGGCCGTACCAGAGGGCCTCCTCGCCCGACAGTTTGCGGGTGCCCGCGGGCAGCAGGCCCTCGCGGTACCTGCCGTACACGATGGGGTCCTTGACGGTGACCCGGACGCCGCCCATCGCGTCGATGATCTCGGCGAAGCCCTTCATGTCGACCATGGCGTAGTAGCTGACCGGGATGCCGAGGATGTCGCTGACGGTGCGCTTGAGCAGCGACGGGCCGCGCTTGCCCTTGGACACGCCGGGGACCGTCTCCGGGTGGTCCTCGGCGTACTGGAAGATCTCGTTGAGCAGGCCGGGGGTGCTGGGGCCGTCGCCGGTGAAGCCGTAGGGGAAGCGGCTCCTGGCCGGGCCGTGCGGGAGCTGGACCTTCTGCAGGTTGCGCGGCAGGCCGAACAGGGTGGTGGCGCCGGTCTCGGTGTCCACGCTGGCCACGGTCATGCTGTCGGTGCGCACGCCGGGCCGGCCGGGGGCGGCGTCCGCGCCGATCAGCAGGAAGTTGACGCGCTCCGCGCCGTTCCACGGGTCCTGGGCGACGACGGGGGCGCTGCTGGTGGTGGTGGCGAAGACGTGGCTGACGACGTCGCGGGACAGGTAGGCCATGCGGGTGGCGTACGCGGTGGGGGCCAGGACGAGCGCGCAGAGGGCGGCCGCGAGCGTGGTGGTCAGGAAACGTCCGGCGGTGTCGGAGGACTCGGGACGGACGAGCAGGAACGACCGGATGATCACGGCGGTCCACGCGAGCGCGATCCCGACCAGCGCCACGGTGAGCACCGTGAGCCAGCCGGGCTGGACCGCCAGCGACAACAGGCGGGTGCTGAACGCCGTGAACACCGTCAGGACGCCGGCCAGCATCAGCACGTAGGCTGCCATGAGGGCGATGCCCATCCGGTGACGGTGGGTGGCCAGGTGCGCCACCCCCCAGAGCGCGGCCGACGCGACCGTCAGCGCGATGCTCGCTCCTAGCCCGAATTCGCGTTGTTTCCCTGTCATGCCTGGTCAAACCCCCAATGCCAGCCCATCCAAGTCACCATAGTTATTGCGTTGCGGGCCAATTGAGGGTGAAGGGGAAGTGTTTGCTCAATTCCCGGTCAAGACCCACTTGAGATATAACGTGAGAGTGAGCACTCGACACGGTAGCTACGGATTCGACGCGCCGTGGGCCCTCGGCGGACTGCTCTTCGGGGCGATCGTCCTGCTGGCTCTCGCGGCGGTCTCCTTCATGCTGGACATCCCCGCCGCCGGGATCGCCTTCGCCTTCGGCGGGCTCTACACGCTGGCCAGCGCGGCCAGCTACCTCTACACCACGCGCCGGGGCAAGTTCGCCGTCTGGGCCGAGCTGCTGGAGCCGCTCGAAGGCGGTGAACGGGTGCTCGACCTCGGCTGCGGGCGCGGCGCGGTGCTGCTGACCGCCGCCGCCCGGCTCACCTCCGGACGGGCTGCCGGCGTCGACCTGTGGAGCTCGAAGGACCAGTCGGGCAACGCCGCGGCCGTCACCCTGGCCAACGCCGCGGCCGAAGGCGTCGCCGACCGGATCGGCCTGGTCACGGGCGACATGCGCGACCTGCCGTTCGAGGACGGCGCGTTCGACGTCATCGTGTCGAGCCTGGCGATCCACAACATCCCCTCCGCCGAGGGCCGCGAGCGAGCGGTCGGGGAGGCCCATCGGGTGCTGCGGCCCGGCGGGCTCATGCTGATCGCGGACTTCCGGTACGCGCCCGACTACGAGGACGTCCTGCGCGGCCTGGGCGTGATCGACGTCCGCCGGCGCGACCTCGGCGCCCGCCTCTGGTACGGCGGCCCCTGGTTCGGCACCACCCTGGTCGAGGCCAGAAAACCTGCCGTGTAAGAACGTTTGCCGTCCGTTTACCGGGTACCCAGATGCCCTTATGAGCGACGTGGAAACCGGCACGGTAACTACCAAGGTGCCCGCACGGCTGGACCGGCTGCCGTGGTCCCGCTGGCACTGGATGATCGTCATCGGTCTTGGCACGGTATGGGTGCTCGACGGGTTAGAGGTCACCATCGTCGGAAACCTGTCCGGGCAGCTCGCCAAGCCCGGCAGCGGCCTGGACATCACCCAGGCGCAGGTCGCCGGCCTCGCCGCGGCCCTCTACGTGGCCGGGGCCTGCGTGGGGGCGCTGTTCTTCGGCTGGCTGACCGACAGGTTCGGCAGGAAGAAGCTGTTCCTGCTGACGCTCGTGGTCTACCTCGCGGCGACGCTGATGACCGCCCTGTCCTTCGACGCCTGGTGGTTCTTCCTGTTCCGCTTCATGACCGGTTTCGGCATCGGCGGCGAGTACGCGGCCATCAACTCGGCGATCGACGAGCTGATCCCCAGTCACCACCGGGGACGCATCGACATCATCATCAACGGCAGCTACTGGCTCGGCGCGGCGGGCGGCGCCCTGCTGACCGTGCCGCTGCTGAACGACCTGCCGGTCAACATCGGCTGGCGGGTGGCGTTCGGGCTGGGCGTGGTGCTCGGCCTGGCCATCCTCCTGGTCCGCAGGAACGTCCCGGAGAGCCCGCGCTGGCTGTTCATCCACGGCCGCGACCGCGAGGCCGAGCAGATCGTGGACGACATCGAACGCCAGATCGGCCGGGACCTGCCCGAGGCGCGCGAGTCGATGACCATCCACCAGCGTAAGTCGATCGGCTTCCTGAAGATCGCGCACACGATGGTCGCGCTCTACCCCAAGCGCACGGTCCTCGGGTTGTCGCTCTTCATCGGCCAGGCGTTCCTCTACAACGCGATCACCTTCGGGTACGCCCAGATCCTGACCACGTTCTTCAAGATCGACTCGCACACGGGCTACTACTTCGCGATCATCGCGGTCGGCAACTTCCTCGGCCCGCTGCTGCTCGGCAGGCTCTTCGACACCGTCGGCCGGGTCCCCATGATCTCGGCGACCTACATCGGCTCCGGGGTGCTGCTGCTCGGCACCGCCTGGCTGTTCAACCAGGGCGCGCTGACCGCGATGACGCTGACCCTCTGCTGGTCGGTGGTGCTCTTCGTGGCCTCGGCGGGGGCCAGCGCGGCGTACCTGACGGTGAGCGAGATCTTCCCCATGGAGACCAGGGCGATGGCCATCGCGTTCTTCTTCGCCATCGGCACGGCCGCCGGCGGCATCGCCGGGCCGCTCGTGTTCGCCTCGCTGGTCGAGAGCGGCGCGCCGGGCGACACGGCGCTGGCGTTCTCGATCGGCGCGATCGTGATGATCGTCGCGGGGCTGGTCGAGCTGGCCTTCGGGGTCAAGGCCGAGCGCAAGGGCCTGGAGGAGATCGCCGCGCCGCTCACCGCCGCGCGGGCCGCATGACGCGCAGCACCTGGGTGCTGTCGGCCAGGTACAGGTGCGGCACGTCCACGAACACCCGCATCGGCCCGCGCTCCAGTTCCAGGTCGCGGGCCATGGTCGCGTGCACCTCGGCGAGCGGCAGGTAGTTGAGGTAGCTGGTGAAGGCGTTCTGGGAGCGGAAGGTCGCGGTCATGGCGAGCGCGCCGTCCCGGATCCGGAACGCCACGCCGATCAGGCAGGGCACCGCGTCGTACGGCTCGCCGGGGATGGTCAGCGAGATCCACGCGCTCTTGCTGTACGGCTTGACCCGCAGCAGGTCGGCGGCCCAGGCGAGCTGACTCCTGATCCGGGCGCCGTAGCTGTACTTGAACGGCGGCACGATCACGTCCTCGCTGAACTTCCTGCTGTACAGGGCCAGCCGCTCCGCGTCGCCGTACCGCGCGATGATCGGGTCGTCGCCCCGCACCTCGGCGATCTCGAACAGCACGGACGGGGCCTCGATCACGGGGCCGCGGTCGTCGTCGGCGAGCGTGCCCGCCGTCCAGACATGTCGCATCATCCACATCCACGCCTCCCCACATGACGCCCATGACGCAGGGCCGGGCATTCAGGTCTCCTGATCCGGGAACTCGTAGGGGTCGCGCGGGAGCCGGCGCCGCCTGGTCACGTTGCAGCGCACGTAGTAGACGGCGTAGTGGACCAGCGTGACGAGGAGGATGCCGAAGGCGAGCAGGAGCAGGTCGGGCGCCTGCCCGCACAGGCCCGTGAGGCCCACCGTCAGGTAGGTCGAGTTCGCCAGCGCCAGCGTCGTCACGTTGATCCCGGGCCAGGCCAGCGGCGCGTACGTCTCCGGGAAGCGGGGGTCGATCGGCAGGTTCGGGCTCCAGGCGAGCCGGTCCTTGAGCCTGGAGGCGTACAGCAGGCGGAAGTTGTTGATCGCGCGGGCCGTCCTGGCGTGCGCGCCGACCGCCTCGATCAACCGCAGGAACGGCAGCACGCTGAGCACCCCGAACGCCGTGACCAGGGCGAACAGGTACCACGGCACGCGATGCCACTCCGTGAGGCTCTGCGGGTCCACCACCTTGGCGCTGGTCAGGGCGATGGCCGCCAGGAACGGCCCCGACAACAGGCTCATGGCGAGCCTGGTCATCTTCAGCCGTTCTTCCTTCGCGGCCAGGTGGACCGCGTAGATGCCGGTGAAGTCCACGGCGGCGAGCTGGAGGAAGTGACTGGCCTCAAGCCCGTCGTCCCGGATCATCATGCGAGGGGGGGTCTTTCGCATGTGCGCTCCTGTAGTGCGTGACTCCAGTATTAGCGCGATTCGCCGGGTTGTGGAGGCGATTCCTACCAATTGTTCCAACAAATCTCAACTGACGCCCGTCAACTGCGACGACACCTCCGCGACGTGGTCGATGTAGGCCGTCGGGAGGCCGTACAGGAGGGCCGCGATCTCCCTGTCGTGGATCACCGGAAGGGCGGCCAGCGCGTCCGAGGCCAGGCCGCGGCAGAACTCCAGCGTGTTGGCCACCAGGTCGCCCGCGCGCAGCCGGCGCAGCGCCTCCTCCACCTGTTCGTCGCTCATGTCGCGGCCGAGCAGGTCGCCGAGGTCGGTGCCCGACAGGAGCAGCGGCAGGCTGTAGACGCCCTGCCGCAGGTCGTTGCCGGCCGGCTTGCCCAGCTGGGCGCTGGAGGCGGTCAGGTCGAGCAGGTCGTCCAGCACCTGGAAGATCAGCCCGAACTTCTCGCCGTACGCCGCCACGCGCGCCCGGTCCTCGGCGGAGGCCCGCGCGCAGACGGCCGCCACCAGGCAGCCGGCCCGGAACAGCGCGGCGGTCTTGCCGGTGATCGAACGCAGCGCGCTCTCCCTGGTCCTGGCCGGGTTGAACAGGTCGCTCGTCTCCAGGTACTGGCCCTCGGCCAGCTCCACCACGGTGGCCGCGAGCACCTCGGCGACCGGCCTGGACACCGCGGTGATGGCCGCCAGGCCCGCCCTGGCCAGCATGAAGTCGCCGATCACCAGGGCCTTGCCGTCGCCCAGCTCGGCGTTGAGCGTACGGGTGCCGCGCCGCTCGGTCGCCCGGTCCATGAGGTCGTCGTGCACGAGCGAGCCGGCGTGGATCAGCTCGACGCACGCGGCGGCCGTGATCACCCGGCGGTCGGGGGCCTTGCCCAGGGCGAGCGAGGTCGCCAACGTCAGCGCCGGACGCAACCGCTTGCCTCCGGCGCTGACGATCCGCCCGGCGCCCGCGTTGATCCCCGGCAGCGCGGACGAGCCGCTGAGCCGCCTGATCCTGGCCTCGACCCTGCGCAGACCTTGGCTGACGGCGGGGCTGTTCACGAGTTGCTCCATGGGACCAAGCCTGCTCCCGCGCCGCTGTGCCGCTCCTGAGAGACGCTGAGGACGTTCTCAGCCCTTGACCCTGACATCGTGTGAGCGGGTACGACAGGATGTCCCCCGGGCTTAGGAGGTCATCATGGGAATGGCGGAGCGGGTCGAGGCGGTCCTGAACGCCGGCACGGCGCCCAATCTGCACGCGGTCGTGGTCATGCGAGGCGGCGAGGTCGTCGTCGAGCACTACGGCGCGGGCGTCGACCAGCGGATCACCGAGGAGCCCCGGCACGTCGTGTTCGACCGCGACACGCCGCACGACGTGCGGTCGGTCACCAAGAGCGTGGTCGCGCTGCTGTACGGCGTGGCCCTGCGCGACGGGCTGGTGCCGCCGCCGGACGCGAGGCTGGTGGAGCAGTTCCCCGAATATCCGGACCTGGTGGCCGATCCGGGCCGGGCGCACCTCACCGTCGGGCACGCGCTCACCATGACGCTCGGGATCGACTGGAACGAGGACCTGCCGTACACGAGCCCGGCCAACAGCGAGATCGCGATGGAGCTCGCTGCTGACCGGTACCGGTTCGTCCTGGAGCGTCCCGTGGTCGAGGAGGCCGGGAAGCGGTGGCGGTACTGCGGCGGCGCCTCGGCCGTGCTCGGCGGGCTCATCGAGCGGGGCGCCGGCGAACCGCTGGCGGAGTACGCCGCGAAGGCGCTGTTCGAGCCGCTCGGGATCACCCGGACCGAGTGGGTCAAGGGCACGGACGGCGTGGCGATGGCCGCGGCCGGGCTGCGGCTGCGGCCCCTCGACCTGGCCGCGCTCGGCCGGCTGGTGCTCGGCGGCGGGCTGGGCATCGTCCCCGAGCAGTGGGTGCGCGAGATGACGCGGCCCCGCGTGGTCATCGACGGCGACTTCCGCTACGGCTACCAGTGGTACGTGAGCACCGGCGACCGGCCGTGGACCGAGGCCATCGGGAACGGCGGCCAGCGGCTGCTCGTGCTGGCCGGCGAGGAGCTGGTCGTCGCGGTGACGGCCGGCGACTACAACGGGGAGCAGGTCAGCGCCACGGTCGTGCTGGACGCCGTACTCGACCGCTGAGCCGCTCACGGGACCAGCAGGACGCGGCCCGTGACCGCGCGCGACTCCAGGAGGCGGTGGGCCTCGGCCGCCTCGGCCAGCGGCAGGGTCTCGTGGACGACGGCCCGGCTGCGTCCTGAGCCGAGCCGGGCCAGCATCTCGGGATAGTGCGTGCCGAACACCTGGCCGGCCCAGCCGGGGCCGCTGCAGCCGATGACGGTCACGCCGCGGTCCATCAGGTCGGCGGCCGTGACGGCGGCGGGCTCGCCGCTCAGCATGCCGTAGAACAACATCCGCCCGGTGCCGGGCACGAGCCGGTCGAGCACCCGCCGGGCCGACGCGCCGCCGATCGACTCGAAGGCCACGTCGATGTCCGGCAGCGCGTCCGGCCAGCCCGGGTCGCCGTGGTCCAGGGCCTGGTCGGCGCCGAGATCGAGGGCCCGCCGCCGCTTGGCCGGCGAGCCCGCGGTGGCGATCACCCGGGCCGCCCCGAACTCCTCGGCGTGCGCCACCACGTAGCCGCCGACCGCGCTGGTGCCCGCCTCGACCAGCACGGTCTCCCCGCCGCCGAGCCGCGCCCGGTGCAGCAGGGCGAGGGCGATCGCGCCGGGCGCGGCCCCGGCCAGGGCCTCCAGGGGCGTCACGTCCTCGGGTACGGGGCAGGTCATGGCGGCGGGCATGGCCACGTACTCCGCGTAGGCGCCGAGGCCGCCGGTCACCCCCACGCGTACGGTGCCGAGCAGGCCGCCGTCCACGCCCTCGCCCGTCTCGACGACCTCGCCGACCGCCTCCGCGCCGAGCACGACGGGCAGCGGCAGCGGGAACGGCAGCGCGCCCGAGCGGATCTGCGTCTCGGCGTAGCCGACGCCGATCGCCTGCGCGCGGACGAGGACCTGGCCCGCCTCGGGGCGCGGGCGGGGCAGGTCCACCGGCCGCAGGGTCTCCGGGCCGCCGGTCGCGTCGAGCTGGATGGCACGCATGGTTGATCCCGTCTGTATCTGAACCATTGGTCCAGTTAATATATGGACCGCTGGTCAAGTTTGTCCATGGGCAACAATGACCGGATGGAACGTCAAGAGCGGGCCGACGCCGCGCGCAACCGGCGGGCGATCCTGCGGGCGGCGGAGGAACTGCTGCGCCGCCACCCGCCCGACCAGGTCTCCGTCGAGCGGGTGGCGGTGGCCGCCGGCGTGGGCAAGGGCACGGTGTTCCACCGGTTCGGCAGCCGTACGGGCTTGATGCGGGAGCTCATGAGCGAGCGGGCCCGCAAGCTGGACAAGGCGGTGGCCGAGGGCCCGCCGCCGCTCGGCCCCGGGGCGCCGCCCGTCGAGCGGCTGGTCGCCTTCCTGGGCGCGGTGGCCGAGCTGGCGGCGCGCAACGGCAACCTGGTGGCGGCGCACGAGCACGCGGTCGCGACCAGCAGGTCCGAACCCCGCGAGACCAACCCGATCTACGCCGGCTGGCACCGGCACGTCACCGCGCTGATCACCGAGGGTCGCCCCGACGTGGACGCGGACGAGATCGCGCACCTGCTGCTCGGGTCCCTGCACATGGAGCCGATCGCGAGCCGGTTGCGGGCGGGGGACAGCGCGCGGCTGGCCCGCAGCTTCGCCGCCCTCGCCGAAGGTCTGCTCGGCAGGCCCAGCCCTTAGGCGCCCGGCCCCTCGCCGACGACGCCTTCCGGGCCGGGCGGGCGGTCAGAGGGGGAGGGTGGTGGCGGCGGTGTGGAAGGCGGCGACGGCCGCGCGGACCGCCGGGTGGTCGCCGTAGCCGCGGCGGAAGGCGGCCCGCGTGCGGCGGCTCAGGGGCAGGCGGGTCAGCGAGACGCCGTCCGGCGGGGTCAGCGCCGCCAGCCTGGGCACGAGCGCGACGCCCTGACCCGCGGCGGCGAAGGCGAGCACGGTGTCGAAGTCGTCGATGTGGTGCCGGACCCGAGGCTCGAACCCGGCCGCCTGGCAGGCCCTGATCGCCATGGTGTGGCAGAGCGTGCCCGGCTTGCTCATGATCCACGGGTCGTCGCGGGCGTCGAGGACGCGGGCGCGGTCGGTCAGGTACATCGGCTCGGTGAACAGCGGCTCGGTCTCGATGGAGGCGTCGGTGACCGGGGGCACGAAGTCGTACTCGTGCACGAGGGCGACGTCGAGCTCGCCCGCCCGCAGCGCCGCCGAGACGTCGGCGGGGTCGATCTCGGCCACCATCGGCTCCAGCCCCGGACAGTCCGCGGCCAGGCGGGCGAGCGCGGGCGGCAGCAGCACGCGGGTGGCCGTCGGGAACGCGCCGATCCGCAGGGGCCCCGACGGCCCGCCCTGGACGGCGGCGAGCGCGGCCGAGGCGCGTTCGAGCTGCTCCAGGACGGCCTGCGCGTGCTCGACGAGCAGCAGCCCGGCGGGGGTGAGCGTGACCGTGCGCCCGGTGCGTTCCAGCAGCGGCACGCCCGCCTCCCGTTCCAGGGCGCTGAGCTGCTGCGAGACCGCCGAAGGGGTGAACGTGACCGCCTCGGCCACGGCGGTGATCGTGCCGCGCCTGGCCAGCTCGCGGAGCAGGTGGAGCTTGCGAGGGTCGAGCATAAGTTCATCTTAAGCTCGGACGAAGAAATCCGAACTGGACCTAACAGGTCTGCGGGCGGCAGGCTCGAAGCATGCTGAGAGGAATCCACGTACCGCTGGTCACGCCGTTCACGTCGTCGGGGGAGGTGGCCGCCGACGCGGTCGAGAAGCTCGCCCGGCAGATGCTCGACGAGGGCGCAGCCGGTCTGGTGGCGCTGGGGACGACGGCCGAGGTGGCCGCCCTCGACCCCGAGGAGCGGGCCCTGGTGGTCGAGACCTGCGTACGCGTGTGCGCGGAGCGCCGGGCGCTGCTGACCGTCGGCGTGACCGGGAACGACACCCGCACGACCGCCGCGGCGCTGCGTGAGCTGCCCGCCGGGGTGGACGCGGCCCTGGTGACCGTGCCGTACTTCCTGCGGCCCGGCGAGCGCGGCGTGATCGCGCACTTCGAGGCGCTGGCCGAGGCGTCACCAGTGCCGCTGGTGATCTACCACATCCCCTACCGGACCGGGCAGGCCGTGGGCGCCGCGGCGCTGCGGGCGATCGGGGAGCATCCGAACGTCGCGGGCGTCAAGTACGCCGCCGGCGGCATCGACCAGGACACGGTGGACCTGCTCGCGGACCTGCCCGACGGCTTCGAGGTGCTGGGCGGCGACGACGCGTTCGTCTCGCCGCTGCTCGCGCTCGGCGCCTCCGGCGGCATCCTGGCCTCGGCGCACGTGCTGACCCGGAGCTTCGTCGAGCTGGTCGACGCCTGGGTGGCCGGTGACGTGGCCACCGCGCGCCCGCTCGGGCACCGGCTGGCCCAGGTCTCCCGCGCGCTCTTCGCCGAGCCCAACCCGACCGTGATCAAGGGCGTCCTGCACGCCAGGGGCCTGATCCCGACGCCGGACGTGCGGCTGCCGCTGCTGCCCGCCTCCGCCGCCGCGGTGTCACAGGCCGACCTGGTGGCGGTACATCCAGGCCAGTGACTCCTGGCTCGCGCTCCGCTTCAGGAACATCGGCAGCATCAGGTCGCGGAAGACCCGAACGACCGGGCCCGCGGCCTTGCTGTTGCTGATCGTCCTGGAGTAGGCCACCACCCGCTCGACCCTGGGCCGCCGCTCGGCCTCGAACCGCTCGAACGCCGCGCGATGCCCCTTCGCCTCGCGCAGGCACCTGGCCAGCACGATCGCGTCCTCGACGGCCAGCGAGGCGCCCTGGCCGGAGCTGGGCGAGGTGGCGTGGGCGGCGTCCCCGGTGAGCAGGACGCGGCCCCGGTGCCAGACGGGCACCGGCGGCAGGTCGTACACCGGCAGCGCGGGGCCCACGGGGCCGCGGCGGACGAGGTCGGCCGAGGGGTTCGCGTCCCCCTCGAACGCCGCCGCCAGGACGGGCCGCCAGTCCGCGGGCACGTCGCCGAGCCGCCTGGGCAGGTTCGCGAACCACCACGTGTCACCCGACTCGGTCACCGTGCAGCCGAAGAAGGCCCGCTTGCCGAAGACCATGTTGTAGACCCCGGGCTCGCCGCCGAATCCGGCGTTTTCCGTGCTCCTGACGATGCCGCCGAAGCTGTACAGGCCGCTGTAGCGCGGGCCGGGCGCGCCTGGGTCGAGCAGCGAGCGGGTGCGTGAGTGCACGCCGTCGCAGGCGATCAGCAGGTCGCCGGTGGCCGAGGTGCCGTCCTCGAAGGTCGCCACGACCTGGTCGCCGGTGTCGTCGTAGGAGACCAGGCGCCTGCCGTACGCGATGGGGACGCCGCGCCGGGCGGCCTCGTCGCGCAGGGTGCCGTAGAGGTCGGAGCGGAGCACGGTGTGGCTGACCGTGCCGTCGTCGAGGCGCAGGCCGTTGGCCACCTCGCCGAGGCGCTTGCCGGTGCCGCTCCACATGACCATGCGCGGGGTGGGGATGGCCGACGACAGCACCTCGCGGTGGACGCCGAGCACGCGCAGGGCGGCCAGGCCGTTGGAGGCGAGGTTGAGGAACGAGCCGACGTTCTCGGCGCCCCGCGGGTACGCCTCGTGGATCTCGGCGTCGATGCCGGCCGCCTGCAGGGCCATCGCGGTGACGGGCCCGCCGATCCCGCAGCCTATGATCAGAGCCTTCATGCTGGTATCCTTTCGTTCGGCCGAACGAAATATATGAGCATGGGTGGCGGGATGTCCAGGGATATTTCGGAGCATCGAAAGAAATTGTTGGACGAACTGGTCGAGGCAGGCCGGGAGAGCAGCAACGCCGCGGTCATGTACCACAGCGCCATGGGCCAGCGGCTGGGCCTGGGGATGACCGAGGAGAAGACGCTCGACCTGCTCCAACGCCACGGGCCGCTGACCGCGGGGGAGCTGTCCCAGCACACGGGCCTCGCCCCGGCCTCCGTCAGCGGGCTGATCGACCGGCTGGAGGCCAAATGGCTGGTCCGCAGGGTGCGCGACACCAAAGACCGGCGCCGGGTCATCGTCGAGATCAACTGGGAGCGGCTGGCCGGCTTCGGCGAGCTGTTCGAGCCGTTCGTGGCCGCGATGTCCGGCCTGTACGACCGCTACACCGACGACGAACTGGCCCTGATCGTCGACTTCCTCCGGCGCTCCACGGCCCTGCAACGGGCGGCCACCACCGAGCTGCGCGCCGAATAGCCGAAATAGGGGCTGTACATAAGTCCGCCTATGGGCTACGGTGTCCGGCGATATGGGTTACTGCTTCCTGTGATTCTCACGCCCGAGGCGCATACGCGTTGAGCCGACCGCTCCGCCGCGCCTCGTACCGGTCATATCCGCGTTGAGACAAGGAGGTGGAGCCTCTATGCGTACCGCTGCCCAATTGGCGCTGAACGAGATCACCAAGCGTTACGACACCCGAATCGTCCTGGACCGTGTGTCGCTCACCGTCCGGCCCGGCGAGAAGGCCGGGATGATCGGCGACAACGGCTCGGGCAAGTCCACGCTGCTCAGGCTCATGGCGGGCGTCGAGCGTCCGGACAACGGCGAGCTGACCGTGGTCGCGCCCGGCGGCGTGGGGCACCTGCCGCAGTCGCTGGAGCTGCCGCCGCACGCCACCGTGGCCGACGTGGTCGATCTGGCCCTGGCCGAGCTGCGCGAGATCGAGGCGCGCATGCGCGCGCTCGCCGGCACCGACCTGGACGCCTACGCCGCCGCCACGGCCGAGTTCGAGGCGCGCGGCGGCTACGAGGCCGACACCCGGGTGGACGTCGCGCTGCACGGCCTGGGCCTGCCCGGCCTGGACCGGGACCGCCCGGTCGCGACGATGTCGGGCGGCGAGCGGTCCAGGCTCGCCCTGGCCGCGACGCTGGCCGCCGCGCCTGAGCTGCTGCTGCTCGACGAACCGACCAACGACCTGGACGACCAGGCCGTCGCCTGGCTCGAACAGCACCTGCGCGAGCACCGCGGCACGGTCGTCGCGATCAGCCACGACCGCGCGTTCCTCGACCGGGTCACCACGGTGATCCTGGAGGTCTCCGACGGGCGGGTGCGCCGCTACGGCGACGGCTACTCGGGCTACCTCGCGGCCAAGGCCGCCGAACGGGCCGCGCACGTGCGGGCCCACGAGGAGTGGCGGTCCGAGCTGGCCCGGCACGCCGGGCTGGTGGCGGCCAACGCGGGGCGGCTGGCGGCCGTCCCGCGCGTGATGGCGAAGGCCGGGATGGGCACCGGCGCGTGGCGGGCGAGGTCGCGGACGCACGGCGCCGCCGGGCGCGTCCGGCAGTCGCACGCGCGGATGCGATGGCTCGAAGAGCACCCGGTCCCGCCGCCCCCCGTGCCGCTCCGCTTCACCGCCACCATCACGCCCCCGCCACCCGCCGACGTGCGTCTGCCGGAACGGCCCCAGGACGACGTGTGCGGGCCGGGGCGGCGGTCCATGGTGGCCGTGCTCGACGGGGTACGGGTGTCGGGGCGGCTGCGGATCGACGGGCTCGCCGTCCGGCGGGGGGAGCGGCTGCTGGTCACCGGGCCGAACGGCGCGGGCAAGACCACGCTCATGCGGGTGCTCGCCGGCGAGCTGCGTCCCGACGCGGGGACCGTACGCCGGACCGGGCGGGCCGGTCTGCTCCGCCAGGAGGAACGGGCGGTCCGGCTGGACCGTACCGTCCTCGCGGCCTTCGCCGAGGGGCGGCCGGGCAGCCCCGGCGAGCACGCCGACCGGCTGCTCGGCCTGGGGCTGTTCCGGCCGGACGACCTGCGGCGGCGGCTGGCCGACCTCTCGTACGGGCAGCGCCGCCGGGTCGAGCTGGCCCGCCTGGTCACCGACCCCGTGGACCTGCTGCTGCTCGACGAGCCGACCAACCACCTGTCGCCGATGCTGGTGGAGCAGCTCGAGGAGGCGCTGGCCCACTATGAGGGCGCGCTGGTGGTCGTCACCCACGACCGCCGCCTGCGCGCCGCCTTCACCGGCACACACCTGGAGCTCGCCCCCGCCACGCTCACCGGCCGGGCCTGCTGACGGCCGGGCCCGGCCGCGCTCAGGGATCGGGCCTGCTGACGGCCGCGCTCAGCGGTCCGACTCCCTGATGGCCGTGCCCACCTCGCTCACCCGGTCGGCGAGGAGGCCGAGGGCGCCCACGGCTCTGGTCATCGGGTCGTCGCCGGATCCGCCGAGCGCCCTGGCCCTGAGGAAGGCCGCCTTGATCTCCGCCCAGCGCGCCGCCTGGGCGGGGGTCAGGCGCCCGCGCAGCTCGGCCAGCTTGAGCAGGTTGGCCTCGGCGTCCTGGGTGAGGGTCTGCGCCTCGCCCAGGTAGTGGTCGTCGATCACCGCCTCCAGCTCCTCGTCGTTCATGGCGGGCACGATGCGCTCGGCCAGCTTGTTCATGTTCCGGTACGACCCCTGCAACCGGTACGGCGGCTCGGTCCTGGACGCCTCCGCCTGGGACGCCGACGCGATGTAGGCCGCGTTGTTGGCCAGCACCACCTCCTGCGCCCGCACCAGCTTGCCCAGCACGCCGAGCACCTGCTCCAGCTCGGCCTTGCCGTACGGGTGCCTGAGCTGGTCAGGGCGGACCGCCGGGTCGCCCTTGGCCAGGCGTACCAGGAGTTCGACGTCGGCCCGGTCGCGACCCGAGAGTGGGGCCAGCACCGGGTTGGAGGTCAGCGCGTTGTCCACGTAGCTCAGCGCGAACAGCTCGTCCCTGCCGGAGAGCACGTCGCCCAGGTTCCACACGTCGGCGCGGTTGGCCAGCATGTCCGGGATGCGGAAGCGCTGCCCGGACTCGGTGTACGGGTTGCCCGCCATGCACACCGCGAAGCGCTTCCCGCGCAGGTCGTACGTGCGGGTCCGGCCGTTCCAGACGCCCTCGATGCGGCGCTGGGCGTCGCACAGCGAGATGAACTTCTGCAGCAGCTCCGGCGAGGTGTGCTGGATGTCGTCCAGGTAGAGCAGGGTGTTGTTGCCGCTCTCCAGCGCGAAGGAGATCTTCTCGACCTCCTGCCTGGCCGTGGCGTCGGGCGCGTCGGCCGGGTCGAGCGAGGTGACGCCGTGGCCGAGCGCCGGGCCGTTCACCTTGACGAAGACCAGGCCGAGGCGGCTGGCGACGTACTCCATCAGCGTGGTCTTGCCGTAGCCGGGCGGTGAGATGAGCAGCAGCAGGCCCATCTGGTCGGTGCGCTTGCCCGCGCCCGCCGCGCCGAGCTGCTTGGCCAGGTTGTCGCCGATCAGCGGCAGGTAGACCTCGTCCAGCAGCCGGTTGCGGACGAACGCGCTCATGACCTTGGGCCGGTACTCCTCCAGGCGCAGCCGGCGGCGTTCCTGCTCGATCAGCTCGTTGCGGCGGCGCTGGTAGGCCCGGTAGGCCGGGACCCGGTCCTGGCTGAAGGCGCGCGCCCTGGTCAGCAGCTCGTCGAGCCTGACCCGCAGCCTGCGGTCCCGCACCCGCGGATGCGCGCCGAGCAGGCCCTCGACGGTCTCCTCGACGGCGGCGCCGGAGTCGTGGCGGGGCAGGTCGCACAGGAGCACGGCGACGGCCTCGGCCACCTCGGGGCCCTGGCGGTAGGCGCCGATCCAGGCGTGGGCGAGCTGTAGCCGCTCGGGCAGGGGGAGCGCGGCCAGCTCCGCCTCGAACTCGCGCGTCCTGGCCGGGCCGAGCGCCTGCCTGAAGCCGTCGAGGAGGTCGCGCGCCGCCTTGCCGGTCACGAAGCCGGACGGCGTCGCGCCCAGCTCCTCGACCAGGTACTCGCCGGCCAGCGCGGCCGTGCTCTGGCCGGTGTCCTGGCCGGGGGAGAAGGCGGCGATCCGGGTGCCGAGCTCGGCGGCCAGCGCCTCCAGGGCGGGCGTCCGGCCGAAGACCGCGCGGGCGCGGACCAGGGAGGCGGCCCTGGTGGCCAATGTTTTACGTGAAACCTCGTCCGTGCCGAAGGCCCAGAAGAGCTGCGCCGCCGCGCGGGCCTCGGACGGATAGCGCAGCAGGCCGGCGCCCTCGCGCAGCCGGACCAGGCTCTCCAGGACGAGGATCGCGTCGTGGTCGTGCACGCCACGCTCGTAGCCCTCGTCGTAGCGCTGCTCGGCGGCCTGGCGTACCAGGTCGGCCAGGGGAGCGCCGGGCCCCGCGGACTCCAGGAGCGAGGCGGCCAGATGCTCGGCCCGGTACATCTCCGGCGTCTCCGACACCAGCAGCTGATCCCAGAACGGCCGCGTGTCGGCGAACGACGCCGGCACGGGCGCGCGGTAGTCGGTGCCCGTGATCGCGAAGTGCATCTCGCCGTCGTGCGGGACCAGCGTCAGGTCGATCGGCTGGGTGTTGACGGCGAACAGGTGACGGCCGAGGCGCAGCGTCTCGCCGCCGTCGGTGAACAGGTCCAGCCGGTCCCGCAGGGCGCGGCCGGCCTCCTGCTGGGCCGCCTTGACCCGGCCGTCCAGCTCCTCGGCCCGGACGGCGTCGCCCAAGGAACGCAGCTCGGCCGCCGCCGTACGGACCCGGCCGACCATCGGATCGGTGGCGAAGTACGTGTTGACCTCGTCCATCGACCCCAGCGACGCCAGCCGCCTGGTCACGCTGCCCAGGATGCGCCCGGCCGAGGCGAAGACCCGGTCGGCCCGCCGGGCCAGGCCGTCGAGCTGGGTCTGCTTCCTGGCCGAGAACGCCTCGTAGACCTCGTCCCGCTTGCCCGCCAGCTGGGCGGCGAAGTCGTCGAACTCGCCGAACCGCGCCTCCAGGTTCTCCACCTGGAGCATCAGGCGGCCGAGCTGCTCGTCGCACTTGTCCGGCGTGTCGGCCATCGCCAGCGCACCCGAGACGGCCTGCCCGAACAGGGCGAACTCGGCGGCGAAGGCCGCGCGGCCCTCCGAGCCCAGCAGCTCGCGGCGCCGCCCGTCGAGCACGGCCCGCGCCCGGTTCACCCCGGCCAGCACCTCGGCGATCCGGCCCAGGATCGACGTGCGGACCGTGGCGTCGGCGATCTCCAGCGAGCCGACGACCTCCGTCACCACCTCCAGGCCCTCCGCCTGCTCGGCCAGCCGGTCGGCGACGGGCGCGGCCTCGGCCACGGTCGCGATCGCGGCGGCGTCGGCGGCCAGCCGTTCGACCGCCGCGTGGTAGGCGGTGAACGCCTCCGCGCCCTCCAGGAAGGCGACCGCGCGCCTGCCGGTCGCGGCCAGCTCCGCGGTCAGGGCGGCGGACAGCTCGTCCAGGCGGGCAGGGTCCAGGTAGCGGACGTCGCGCAGGGTCACCAGGCGGCCCTGCTGCCTGCGCAGGCCGGCCAGCGTGGTGACCCAGGCGTCGGCGGTGGCGGGGGTGTCGGCGGCGGCCTCGCGTAGCAGGTGGGCGGTCTCCTCGGCGGCCGCCGCCAGGGTGTCGGCGGCCTGGCGGGTGAGCTGCTCGACGTTCTCGTACTCGTCGAGCACCTGTTCGGCGGTGGCGCGCACGTCGGCGAGCGGCGCGGCGAGCCCGTGCTCGCCGAGCCAGTGGTAGGAGTCGGCGGCGCGGGTGCAGGCGGCGATCAGCGCCTCGAACGTGGCCTCCGACGCCGCCATCTCCTCGACCATGCGGGCCACGGACAGGCAGTCGGAGATGCCGCGCACCAGCTCGGCGTTGCCGATGCGCTCCAGGGGCCCGGTCCCGGCGGGCTGGGCGGCGGCGTAGGTGTCGGACACGTACGGCGTCTGCCACACCTGCATAGGGTGGACCCGGGTCGGCTCCTCGGAGAGGGCGCGGAAGACCACCATCGTGCCGTCGTCGAACAGGGAGTACCCGTGGCAGACGATGGGGTTGGCCACCTCCTTCCTGATCACGTTGTACGGCAGCAGCAGCGAGCGGCCGTCGCCCCGGGCGTGGAAGACGTACAGGACGTCCTCGCCGTTGGGCGAGCGCACGACCCGCTCGAACTCCAGGTCCGTCACGTCCGTGTCGAACGTCTTGCTGATCCCGGTGGCCAGGTAGTAGCCGCCCGGGAAGATCAGCCCCTGGTCCTCGGGCAGCCGCTGGCAGGACTGGCCGATGCCGTCGAGCCTGGTCACCGCCTTGGTACGGGTGTTGAACACCAGATGCCGCCAGTCCGGCTCCTTGTACGGCCTGATCCGCATGAGGACGAGCGGCCCGACCCTGGCGTACTCGACGTCGGCGTCGGCCAGCGACTGGAGGCGTTCGGTGACCGGCTCGGAGTAGACGCCCGCGCCGGTCTCGGTGTTGTTCTCGACCTTGATGGTGAGGTCGCCGCCGATCGTCTCGACGAAGACCTCGCCCTGGATGGAGATGTGCGGATGGCGGCCGAGCACGTGGTCGTCGCGGGTGGCCGGCGTCCACTCGAAGTCGTGGGACGGGGGGAAGACGTGGTCCCGCTCCCCCCTGTTATCCAGATATTTCGGGATACCGCCGTTGCTGACCGTCCACCTGAGCACCCGCGTGTCCGCCGGGCCCGTCCGGAACACCGCCAGCAGCTTGCCCTCGACCCGCCGCAGCTGCTGGAGCCTGGTCTCCTTGTAGTACCGGTACAGCTCGGCGAAGTCCTTCCTGAACGCCGGCTCCTCCAGCGTCTCCAGCTTCCCGGTCTCGAACGTGAACGCGTCCCCGTCCCTGGTGAAGCGGTGCACGGCGAACACGTCGGCCACGGTCGTCTCGGGCTTGAGCCCGATGAAGACGTTGTAGCCGAACAACATCACCTCGCCCAGCGAGACGATGTCCCTCGGGACGCAGTTGTTCTCGGTCCTGATCCGCTCGGTGCCGAGCAGGCGCAGCTCCGCGCCGCCGAAGACGCGCAGCCGCTGCCCGTTGATCTCCTCCGTCGCGACCGCGAGGGCCTTGGCCTGCGACTGGAGGCGGTTCCGGAGAACCTCGTAGGTCCCGGCTTCCAGCTCGGTGATGCTCACGTCAGCCCTTCGCCGCCGCCAGCGCGGCCACGGGGGAGTCGGCCACGCCCAGCCGGCGCGCGGTGTCCAGCAGCTCGCCGAGCGCCGACGACTGCGGGCCGCCGTCCTGGATGAGCCGCATGAGCAGGGCCGAGACGGTCAGGTTCTTGATGTCCTCGGTGCGCACCCCGCCGACCACGCTCGCGATGTCCGCCGCCAGGCTGGCCGTCCCGTTGAGGTACGGCGCCGCGAGAGCCCCGGCCACGTTCGAGTGGCCGACGAAGCCGTCCACCGCCTTGCCCATGGTGATCGAGCCGACCACCTTGTCGAAGAACATCGTGTCGCCGCCGACGATGTCGATGTTGGCCTTGGCCAGGCCCGCCGCCAGCACGCTGGCCTGCGACTCGGCCACCTGGCGGGTGACGTCGATGTGCTTGAGCCTGATCTCCTTGTCGGCCTCCAGGCGCAGGCGGTACTCCTCGTGGCCCCGGCTGGCCTCGTCCAGGGCGGCCATCGCGGCGGCCTTCTGGGTCAGGCCCTCGGCCTCGGCCTTCAGCTTCTCGCCGATCGCGGTGGCGCCGGCCAGCGCCATGGCCTGCTCGCCCTCGGCCTGCGCCTTGAGCCGGTCGCCCTCGATCAGCGCCATGGCCCGCGCGCCCTCGGCCTCGGCCCGCAGCTTCTCGCCCAGGGACAGGGCCTCCGCGCGGCCGACCTTCTCGATGGCGTCCGCGTCGCGCTCCTTGACCTGCACCTGCGCCAGCCCGGCCGCGGCGGACTCGGCCTGCACGCCCTCCGCGAGCCGGATCTTGGCCCGCGCCTCCAGCTCGGCGGCCTGCTGCCGGGCCTCGGCCAGCACCAGCTCCTCGCGGGCCCTGAACTTCGAGGCCGCCTCCGCGGCCTCGGCCGCCTTGATGTCCTTGACCAGGTTCTCCTGCGCCTCGGCCTCGGCCGCGATGATCACCTGCTGGCGGGTGCGCTCGGCCTCCTCGACCACGCGCAGCCGCTTGATGCTCTCCTCCTGCTCGGCCACCGTCTTGTCGACCGCGATGCGCTCCCGGATGACCTCGGCGATCGACCGCTTCTCGGTCTCGACCTCCTTGTCCTTGGCGATGCGCGACAGCTCGGTCTCCCGCTCGCGGGCGATGACCTCCAGCAGGCGGTCCTTCTCGATGCGCTCGCTCTCGATCGCGATCACCCGCTCGCGGTTCTTCTCGGCGACCGCCACCTCGCGGGCCTGGTTCTCCCGCTGCACGCCGATCTGCTCGTCGGTCTTGATGCCGGCCGTCTGCGCGCGCAGCCGCTCCTCGGCCTGCACGCGGGCGATCTCCGCCTCCTCGCGGGCCTTGACGGTCTCGATCTCGCGGCGCTGCTTGAGCTCGGCGTCGGTCTGGCGGCGCTGGAGCTCCAGGATGGCCTCGCGGGCGTCCACGTTCTGGCGGGTGATCTCCTTCTCCTCGGCCCGCTGGAACTCGTTGGTCCGTACGTGCTCCAGCGCGGTCAGCTCGGTGATCTTCCTGATGCCCTGCGCGTCCAGGATGTTGCTGGAGTCGAGCTGGGTGAGCGCGGTCTGCTCCAGGTAGTCGATGGCCGCGTCTTCGAGGCTGTAGCCGTTCAGGTCGGTGCCGATGAGCCGGATGATCTCGTCGCGGAACTCGTCCCGCTTGGTGTAGAGGTCGACGAAGTCGAGCTGCTTGCCGGCCGTCTTCAGCGCTTCGGAGAACTTGGCGCTGAACAGCTCCTGGAGGGTGTTCTCGTCGCTGGCCCGCGCGGTGCCGATGGCCTGGGCGACCTTGATGACGTCCTCGGCGGTCTTGTTCACCCGGACGAAGAACGTGATCTTGATGTCGGCCCTGATGTTGTCGCGGCAGATCAGCCCCTCACGCCCGGTACGCGTGATCTCGATGGTCTTCACCGAGATGTCCATGGTCTCGGCCTTGTGGACGACCGGCAGCACGATGGCGCCGGTGAACGTCACGTCCACCTTGTTGACCTTCGACACGATCAGCGCCTTGCCCTGTTCCACCTTGCGGAAAAGGCGGCCGATGATGACGAGCAGGCCAATCACGATGACCAGGACGACGGCGAGAAATACGCCGAAGCCCGTGGAGATGACGTCCATCAGATCTCGCTTTCGTAGGGCATGACCCAGAAGAATTCGCCGTCTTTGTCGTATTCGAAGATGAGTGCTTTGTCGCCGCGGCCCAGGCGGTCCCGTCCGGTCGTCCGGACCTGGACGACCGCGGTCGAGCCGTCCTCGGCGGTGACCTCGGCCTGGCCGAAGTCGGGGGTGGCGGCCCCGGTGCGGATGACGCACGGGCGGCCCACGAGATCGCCGCGCGAGTGCTGCCCGCCGTCCTGGAACGCCCTGCGCAGCGGCCCGATCAGGGCGCGCGTGGCGAGCCAGCCGCCCGCCGCCGCGGCGAAGGGCACGGCGGCCAGTGCGGCGTCCGGCAGCACCTGGCCGCCGACCAGACTCAGCAGCCAGGCGACCGCGACCAGCAGGGAGATCACGATCCCGGCGGGGACGCCCCCGAGCCCCAGCCATGGCGCGTCGTGGTCGAGGTCCAGCAGGCCCGCGATGACGGCCAGCCAATAAGCCAGGACCGCCGTGAGGAGGAAAGTGAAAATGACGGTCGGAAAGCCCAGAGCGGCGTGGAAGAACTCGGTCATCAGCCCTCGGTTTGCCCCATCCCCCGGTGTGTCCTGACGGACTATATACATATAAAGGGCGACTAAAGCGGAAAGTTCCCGACTTCATATCGAAAGTTAGCCGACTTGACCTCAAGGGCGGTTGAGGTAGCACGCTCGACGACATGACTGACGTGATGAGGGCGGCGGCGTTCGCCGAGCCGGGCGGCCCCGAGGTGCTGAAGGTGATGGAGGTGCCCGCGCCGCAGGCGGGCCAGGGACAGGTGCGCGTCCGCGTGCGGGCGGCCGGCGTGCAGCCGTTCGACGCGGCCGTACGGGCGGGGTGGCTGCCGCCGTACATGGAGGAGGTGCCCTGGCCGCGCATCCCGGGCAACGAGTTCGCCGGTGTGGTCGACCAGGTGGGCGACGGGGTCGCCGGGGTGTCGGCGGGGGACGAGGTGCTGGGGTTCTCGCGCCTGTTCGCCTACGCCGAGTACATCGTGGTCCCGGCGGCCGACGTGGCTCCCAAGCCCGCCGGGACGCCCTGGGAGGTGGCCGGCGGGCTGACCTCCGGCGTGCAGACGGCCGAGCTGGCCCTCGACGCCCTGGCGGTCGGCGCCGGCGAGACCCTGCTCGTGCACGGCGCGGCCGGGTCCGTGGGCACGGCGGCCGTGCAGATCGCCCGCATGCGCGGCGCCACGGTGATCGGCACCGCCCGCGAGGTCAACCACGACCACCTGCGCGACCTCGGCGCGATCCCGGTCGCCTACGGTGACGGCCTCGTCGGCCGGGTGCGCGCGCTCGCCCCCGGCGGCGTGCACGCGGCACTCGACGGCGCCGGCGGCCACGCCCTGGAGGTCTCGCTCGACCTGGTCGCCGACCGCGGGCGCATCGTCACGCTGGTCGAGCACGGCCGGGCGGCCGAGCTGGGCGTCAAGCTCGTCCAGGGCGAGCGCACGGCCGAACGGCTCGGCCGGTACGCCGCCCTGTACGCCGAGGGCCGCTTCGCCTTCCCGGTGCGGCGGACGTACCGGCTGGAGGAGGCCGCCGACGCCCACCGCGAGATCGAGACCGGCCACGGCCGGGGGAAGGTCGTCCTGGTGACGGACTGAGCCCTCCCGGCCCCCTCGCATTCCGGGCGGGCCGGTTCAGCCGGCGTTCTTGTGGCGCTGGTTGAACCGGCCCGCCTTCGCGCGGTTGCCGCACACCTCCATCGAGCACCACCTGCGGCTGCCGTTCTTGCTCACGTCGAGGAACCACAGGACGCAGGCCGGGTTCGCGCACTTGCGCAGCCGTTCGGGACGTTCGCGCAGCAGGGGGACGACGGCGGCGGCCGCCGTCCAGGCCGCCGCCCAGGCCGGATCGCTCACCACGACCGTGTCGCGCGGCCCGTCGTCGCCCACCTGCGGTCTGGTCGCGCCCTCGTCGAGCACCGCGTTGAGCCGGTCGTGCCCGCCTCCTTCGAGCAGCCCGCGCAGCGCGTCCCGTGCCAGGACGAGGCGGTCGCGCACCCGTTCCAGATCGTCCTCGCCCGGCAGGCCGTGGTCGCCGAGCCAGGCGCGCACGCCTTCAAGGTCGTCGAACTGGTCCAAGAGAGCGCCCTGGTCCACCCACACGGTGTCCACCAGGTCCAGAGCCAAGGGCTCGTCGCGGAGCGGCCGTATCCTCACTGCCTCTAACCCCTCAAAGCAATTTGACTGGTTAACTCTCGCCATGCTATCACTTAACCAGCAAAAGGGATTTAGCTGGTTAGGGAAGTGTTGACATGTCTGTTCAGTACCGCACCGCTGTGATCGACGGCCTCGACGTGTTCTACCGGGAGGCGGGCGATCCCTCGGCGCCCACGCTGGTGCTGCTGCACGGGTTCCCGACCTCGTCGGTGGCCTACCAGGAGCTGATCGCCGAGCTGGCCGACGAGTTCCACCTGATCGCGCCCGACTACCCCGGATTCGGCCACAGCTCGGCCCCCGCCGCCGACGAGTGGGACTACACCTTCGACCACCTGGCCGACGTCGTCGACCAACTCCTCGACACCCTCGGCCTCACCAAGTACGCCCTCTACGTGCACGACTACGGCGCCCCGGTCGGCTTCCGCCTCGCCGTCCGCCATCCGGAACGCGTCACCGGCATCGTCACCCAGAACGGCAACGCGTACGAGGAGGGTCTGACGCCCTTCTGGGAGCCGCTGCGCAAGGCGTGGGCCGACCCCTCCGAGGAGAACACCTCCGCGCTGCTCGGCCTGCTCACGCCCGAGGCCACCCACTGGCAGTACACGCACGGCGTCCGTGACGCCGGCCTGGTCAACCCGGACAAGGCGGTCCTCGACCAGGCCCGGCTCGACCGGCCCGGCAACCACGCCGTCCAGCTCGCCCTCTTCGTGGACTACGGCCGCAACCTGGGCCGGTACCCGGAGTGGCAGGAGTACCTGCGTGCCAACCAGACGCCGGTGCTGGCCGTGTGGGGGCGGCACGACGAGATCTTCGGCCCCGACGGAGCCCTCGCCTTCGACCGGGACACCAAGCGCGTGCAGATCCAGCTCCTGGACGCGGGCCACTTCGCCCTGGAGACGCGCGGCCCGCAGATCGCGGCCCTGGTCCGCGACTTCCTCCGCCGCCTCTCCGACTGACGGGAGCCTCCGATGGCCCAGCCCCGCCGCCGCGGGAACACCACGGCCCGCACCGGCTTGTCCGCCGCGGCCGTCCACGCGCACCGATCCCTGGGCTCCCGCCGCGCGCCGGGGCCACGGCGGCGCTGATCGGGCTCACCGTCCCCGACCCGGTGTACCTGCTCGACCCGGTCCTCGTCGCGAGCGTCGTGGTGATCGCCGCGGGGGGCTCGGAAGGGCGTTGCCGGGCCATGAATATCCCGCCTACTGGTGGTGACCCGTCACTGCCGGTGGCGCATGGCCTCGGCGATCACCAGGGCGATCTCGTTGAGCTCGTGCTCGCCGTCCTCGACGTCCCAGAGGGCGTTCTGCAGGATCCGGCCGAGGGTCCAGCCGGCCGCCCTGGCCGGGTCGAGGCCCAATCCATCCACCATCAGGTCGAACCGCCGCAGCACGCCCTTGATCGGGTCGCCGGTGGCGACGACGGCGTCCCAGCGGTTGTCCAGGGCGGGCCACAGGTCGAAGCCGGGGTCGCCGGCCAGCGGCTTGGGGTCGATGGCCAGCCACGGCTCCCGCTCGGCGGCCAGCACGTTGTCGTAGTGCAGGTCCCAGTGCAGCAGCCGGTCGCCCGGCTCGGCGACGAGTTCGGCGACCGCGTCGGCGCACCAGCGCAGCCAGTACCTGTCCTGCTCGCGGGGCAGCGCGGCCGTCGCGCGGTCGACGTCGGCCAGCATCTGCGCGGCGATGTCGCCCAACCGGCGCAGCCCCGGCGGGGCCGGGAAGGCGGTCAACCGGCCCAGCAACTCGGTCAGGATCCTC
Organism: Nonomuraea sp. NPDC005730; assembly: GCF_040630865.1. NCBI lineage: Bacteria > Bacillati > Actinomycetota > Actinomycetes > Streptosporangiales > Streptosporangiaceae > Nonomuraea > Nonomuraea sp. NPDC005730. Next base: position 78,006 of record NZ_JBEXYK010000007.1, on the reverse strand, counting down.
AGCGCCTCGCTGTCGTCCGGCACGGCCGACAGCGGGCGGTCGGAGTCGAGGCGTTCCAGCAGCAGGGTGCCGGTCTCGGGGTCGTCGTCCAGCAGCAGCACCGACCCCTTCCCGGCCCACGTGCGCAGGCCGGGCGCCTCGGTGGCGTTCTCGTCGGTGACGGGCTGGAGCTTGAGCGCCGCCCTGGTGCCGTCCTGCCGTACGACGGGCAGCACGAGGGAGACCACGCCGTGCATGGGGCGGCCCTCGTCCAGCCGCAGCCCCCACTCCTCCAGGTAACGCTCGGCCAGCGCGGGCAGGCCGGCCGACCAGGCCCGCCCCCGCTCGCCGTCGATCTTCACATGCGATGCGGTCAACGCCTCGGGAACCATGATCCTCATCGCCCCAGTCTGCCTCCGGCAGGGGCGCCCGCGGCTAGAAGTGCCAGGGGAAAGGCGACCAGTCGGGCGCCCGCTTCTCCAGGAAGGAGTCGCGCCCCTCGGCCGCCTCGTCCGTCATGTACGCCAGCCGCGTCGCCTCGCCCGCGAACACCTGCTGCCCGACGAGCCCGTCGTCGATCATGTTGAAGGCGAACTTCAGCATGCGCTGCGCGGTGGGCGACTTGCCGTTGACCTTGCGCGCCCACTCCAGCGCCGTGGCCTCCAGCTCCGCGTGCGGGACGACGGCGTTGACCATGCCCATGCGGTGGGCGTCGGCCGCGCTGTAGGTGTCGCCCAGGAAGAAGATCTCGCGGGCGAACTTCTGCCCGACCTGCCGCGCCAGGTAGGCCGAGCCGAAGCCGCCGTCGAAGCTGGCCACGTCGGCGTCGGTCTGCTTGAAGCGGGCGTGCTCGGCGCTGGCCAGGGTGAGGTCGGCCACGACGTGGAGGCTGTGCCCGCCGCCCGCGGCCCAGCCGGGCACCACGCAGATCACGATCTTGGGCATGAAGCGGATCAGGCGCTGCACCTCCAGGATGTGCAGGCGCCCGGTGGCGGGGGTGCCGTCGGCGTACTGGTAGCCGTCTTTGCCCCTGATGCGCTGGTCGCCGCCGGAGCAGAAGGCCCATCCGCCGTCCTTGGGGGAGGGGCCGTTGCCCGTGAGCAGCACACAGCCGACGTCGGTGGCCTGCCTGGCGTGGTCGAGCGCCCGGTAGAGCTCGTCGACCGTCTGGGGCCTGAAGGCGTTGCGCACTTCGGGCCGATTGAACGCGACCCGCACCGTGCCCTGGTCGAGGGCCCGGTGGTAGGTGATGTCGGTGAAGTCGAAGCCCTCGACGACCTGCCACATCTTCGGATCGAACAGCTCGGAGACCATGGGGGCGAGCCTAACGGATCTGTTCCTCGGCCCACTCGGCCCACGCCTTCTGGACGGCGCCGAGCCGCAGGCCGTACTCCAGGGCGAGCCGGCCGTAGACCGACAGGTTGTCCTGGCCGCCTTCGACGAAGCCCTTGATGGCCTCCATGTGCTCCAGCTGCTTGCCCACCATCTCGGCCTGGCGGCGCAGGTACGCGCGGGCCTGCTCGGGATCGACCTGGCCGAGGAAGAACACGCGCAGCAGCATGTCGCTGCGCCCGACCCTGACCGGCTCGACGTCGGTGATCCAGCGGCGCAGCTCGGCCCGGCCCTCCTGGGTGATCGCGTACTCCTTGCGGCCACGGGGGCCCTCGGCCGCGACGCTCACGAGACCGGCGTCGGCCAGCTTGCCGAGCTCGGCGTAGAGCTGGCTCTGCGTGGCCGGCCAGACGTTGGACAATGAGACGTCGAAGGTCTTCAGCAGGTCGTAGCCACTGGCCGGCCCCTCGGCGAGCAGACCAAGCACGGCGTGTCTCAAGCTCATATTCCTATATTGACATATCTCCACAGGAGGTTCTACATTCGACATGTCTACTTAGGAATGTCAAAGGAGTTGCGCGATGCGCGGTCTGCTCGGTTTCCTCCCCTGGGTCGTCTACGCGGTCATCGCCACCGGCGACGAGTGGCGCTGGGGCGCCATCACCGGCCTCGTGATCGCCCTCGCCCTCGTGGCCATCGACCGCCGGTCCGGCCGGGCCTGGGACGAGATCGTGATCGAGACGAGCGCCGCCGCCTTCTTCGCCCTGCTCACGGTGCTCTCCCTGGCGGCCCCGCACTCGCCGCTCACGCCGTACGGGCCCGCGCTGGTCAACGTCTGGCTGGCCGGCACCGCCTGGGGCTCGCTGGCCATCGGCAAGCCGTTCACGCTGGGCATCGCGCGCACGATGGCGCCGAAGGAGATCTGGGAGACCCCGGCGTTCCGCCGCGTCAACGTGGTGATCACGACGGTGTGGGCGGTGGCGTTCACGCTCGCCGCCGTCTCGCTGACGTTCGTGCTGGCCGCGGCCCCCCACGCCACCACGGTCGTCATCGCGATCAAGGTGCTCTCGTTCGTCGTCCCCGCCGTCTTCACCGCCCGCTACCCGAAGGTGGTCAGGCGCCGCGCCGAGGCCGCCGCTAGGTGACCTCCGCGCGCAGCTCGGCCAGGAGCTCCCCCTGGTCGGCCAGCATGTCGGTGAGGATGCGGCGGGCGGCTCCGAGCAGGTCTGCCAGCTCGGGAGTGGCCAGGGTGTAGACCACCGTGCTGCCTTCGCGGATTGCGCTCACGATCCCGGCCCTGCGCAGGACCGCCAGCTGCTGTGAGAGGCTCGACGCCTCGATGTCGATCTGGGCCAGCAGGTCCCTGACGGGCAGTGGACCTTCCTGGAGTAGCTCCAACACTCTGATGCGAGCGGGGTGGCCGAGCGTCCTGAAGAAGTCGGCCTTGGCCTGGTGGACCTCCACGTGCATATTGCAAGACTAATCGAGCGCAGTTGCATAATTCTTCAAGTCACCATGTTGTTGGATAGCATGACAGCGGGGACTAGGGAGTAGCCATGGGCCGAGGAAGAGCCAAGGCGAAGCAGACGAAGGTCGCTCGCCAGCTGAAGTACGCCAACCACAACATCGACTACGACCGGCTGCGCGAGGAGCTGGGCGCGGACACGCCGCGCGAGGAGATGTACCCGTCTACGGCGTCCGAGCAGGAGTCCGAGCGCGCGCAATGACGCGCGCCGGTTTCGCGGGGGCGTCCGCGACGTTCTCGGGCCGCCTGGCCTCCGGCACCTGACCGGTCGCCACGAGCTCCAGGCGGTGTTCCCGTGCCCGCCCGGCGGCGTGCCGCGGGGCGCGGGCCGGGCCGCCGTGGCCGGCGGGCTAGCCCGTCACCGCTTCGAGCAGGCGGCGCGCGTCGGCGAGCAGGCGGCCGGTGGCGGCCTGCGACGCCGGGTCGGTGTTCTGCTGGAAACCGTGCGTGAGGCCGGGCTCCCGGCGGCACGTGACCGGCACGCCCGCCTCGGCCAGCCGGCGGGCGTACGCCTCGCCCTCGTCCCTGAGGGCGTCGTGCTCGGCGGTGACCACCAGCGTGGCGGGCATCCCGCTCAGGTCGGGCACGAGCAGCGGGCTCAGCCTCGGGTCGGCGCGCCGCGCCGGATCGGGCGCCCACTGCCGCACCGCCCAGGCGAGGAAGCTCGCGTCGAGGCCGTGACCGGTGCCCTTCTCCCGCACGCTGGGCCGGGAGAGCGTGAGGTCGGTGTTGGGGCAGATCAGGATCTGGGCGGCGGGCGACGGGTCGCCCGCGTCCCGCAGCTCCAGGCAGGCCATCGTGGCCAGGTAGCCGCCCGCGCTGTCCCCGGCCACCGCGACCGGACGGGCCTCGCGCAGCACGTCCACGACGTCCTCGACGGCCGCCGGGTACGGGTGCTCGGGCGCCAGCCGGTAGTCCACGGCCAGCACCTCCACCCCGCACTCGCGGGCCAGCAGGCGGCAGATCCGGTCGTGCGTGTCCAGGCCGCAGAACACCCACGCGCCGCCGTGCACGTACACCACCAGCGGCCGCCGCTCCGGCGCGGGCCGGTAGTGCCGCAGCGGCAGCCCGCGCGGCCCGGTCAGGTCGGTCACCTGCGGCAGCTCGGGCCCCCGCGCACGCAGGTGCGCCCGCTCGGCACTGCCCCTGCGCAGCTCGTGGACGTCGGGATCGTTCATGAACGACGAGTGTAGGGATCACCAGGGGGCAAAGGTCTCGCTGCGCAGGCGCAAAGCCAGGCATGCGGGGAAGGCCGATGGGCAGGTGGCGATCGGGCCGACAAGGAGATCGAGACATGCGCGTAGGAATCGTGGGTTCGGGCCGGCTCGGCGCGCCGCTCGGCCGGCTGCTCGCGGCGGCCGGTCACGACGTGCTCTTCAGCGACGCCCGGCTGGCCCTCGCCGAGGAGGCCGCGGCCGCCGCCGAGGGGCAGGCGGGCGGTGGCTCGCCGATCGAGGCGGCGCGCTTCGGCGAGGTCGTCGTCATGGCGGTGTGGTGGGAGGCGTTCCCGACCGTGGTCGAGGAGCTGGGCGCGGCGCTGGGCGGCAAGATCGTCATCGACCCCAGCAACCCGATCACCCGGCTCGACGGCGCCGAGGCGGTGGTGGCCGTGCCGGACGGGCTCACCAGCCCGCAGTACCAGCAGCACGTGCTCGGCCGCGAGGTGCGGCTGGTGCGCACGTTCAACACCAAGTACCCCAACGAGCTGCTGGACCTGGGCACGGCCGGCCAGCGGGGCGGCCCGCGGGCCGACATGCCCTACTGGGGCGACGACGAGTCCGCCAAGAAGGCCGTGGTGCCGCTCATCGAGGACGCCGGGTTCACCGCCATCGACGGGGGCGGCCTCGCCGACGCCCTGTGAGCCGGGCCGAGCCGGGCCGAGCCGGGTCAGGCCGCGCAGGTGTCGTGGGTGGCGTCGAAGCCCTTGATCGCCTCGGTGTCGTCGGCGCGCAGCGGCTTGAGCCCCTTCCAGTCGTCGCCGATCACCAGTACCAGGTGGTTCGTCCGGGCGCCGGCGACCAGCTTGGACGTGGCGGCGAGCAGGTCGTTGGTGAGCGTGGGCACCCGCGTCTCGGCGTTGGGGCCGTAGAGCAGCGTGGTCTTCGGCTGGGGCTTCCTGGCCGTGTCGCCGATCTTGCTGATGTGGTAGCCGCGCTGTTCCAGGAAGGCGGCCACCTGCGTGCCGAGGCCGCCGCGGTAGGTGCCGTTGCGCAGCTCGATCTGGATCTTCGACCGCCCCACCTTGGCCTGCCCGCCCTTGACGCCCTGGACGCTCTGGTCCTTGGCGACGATCTGGAACAGCCGGCCCGCCTGCGGCTGCACCCACTCGACCCGGCCCGGCTGGGTCAGCGAGTAGTGCCAGGGCGTGGTGATGAACCGGATCTGCCCGGTGTTGAGGCCCTGGAGGCTGGTGGCGAGATCCTTCATGACGCCCACCGACAGGTCGTCGTCGACGGTCACCGACCGGGTGCCGGCGTCGAGGAAGCCGAACAGCTTGGACGGGTCGGCGAGCGTGTCGCCGCTCATCACCTTCTTGAGCATCGAGGCGATGAACATCTGCTGCCGCTGGATGCGCCCGATGTCGGAGCCGTCGCCGAGGCTGTAGCGGGCGCGGACGTAGCCGAGCGCCTGCTCGCCGTTGAGCGTCTGCCGCCCGGCGGGCAGGTGGAGCAGGGCCTTCTTGTCGTTCACCGGCGAGGGCAGGCAGACCTCGACGCCGCCCACGGCGTTGACCATGCTCTTGAAGCCGGTGAAGTCGACCTTCACGAAGTGGTCGATGTGGATGCGGGTGAGCGACTCGATCGTCTTCCAGGTGCAGGCGATGCCCCCCGAGTTGAACGACTCGTTGATCATGCCCAGGTGCGGCTGCTGGCCGGGCAGGCCGCCCGTGGCCCGGCAGGCGGGCAGCTGGACCAGCGAGTCGCGCGGGAAGCTGATCACCATGGCGTTGTCCCGCTTGGACGACACGTGCGCCAGCATGATCGTGTCGGTGCGCTCGCCCGCGATGCGGCGGCCGTACCTGGCGTTCTTGCCGTCGCGCTGGTCGGAGCCCACGATCAGGACGTTCATCGCCGAGTTGGCGACCTTGGGCGGCCGCGTCTCGCCGAGGTCCTCCTTGGTGACCGTGGAGCGCTTGAGGTTGCCGCTGAGTTTGGCGGTGACGCCGACGGCCACGCCGGCGACCAGGAGGACGACGGTGACCGCGATCGCGATCACCCAGCGTAGCCAGCGGCGGCGGCGCCGCTTGGGAGCGCCGGGGTCGCTGGAGGGCGGAGCATCGACAAGCCCGCTGCTCACGTGACTCCAGAGGGACGGGGGCCGAGGGGCCACCGCCCCGGGCCAAGAGCCTCGCCGTACAAGTCTCGGCCGTTGAACGTGCCGAGTGTACTCCGGGCCGGGACGGCTGTGCGGAGGGACCGCGATCCTTGACGGTCAAGACCATCCGGCCGGTCCCGGGCTAGCGCTCGCGCGGCGTCACCAGGCCGGACTCGTAGGCGAAGACCACGAGTTGTGCGCGGTCGCGGGCGTGCAGCTTGGTCATCGCCCGGCTGACGTGCGTCTTGGCGGTGGTCGGGCTGATCACCATCTGGGCGGCGATCTCGTCGTTGGACATGCCGCGGGCGACCAGGGCGGTCACCTCGCGTTCGCGGTTGGTGAGCACGTCCAGGCCCTGGGGTTCGGGTTCGGGGCGGCGGGCGACGTACTCGCCGATCAGGCGGCGGGTGATGGCGGGGGAGAGCAGGGCGTCGCCGCGGGCGGCCACCCTGACGCCCTGGAGCAGGTCCGCCGGCTCGGTGTCCTTGACCAGGAAGCCGCTCGCGCCGGCGCGCAGGGCGTGGAAGACGTACTCGTCCAGGCCGTAGTTGGTCAGGATCACCACGTGGACCTCGGCCAGGCGGTCGTCGGCGGCGATCCGCCTGGTGGCCTCGATGCCGTCCATGACGGGCATCTGCACGTCCACGAGCGCCACGTCGGGGCGGTGTTCCAGGGCGAGGGCGACCGCCTGCTCCCCGTTGGCGGCCTCGGCGACGACCTCGATGTCGTCCTCGGCCTCCAGCAGGGCGCGGAAGCCGCCGCGGATCAGGGCCTGGTCGTCCACCAGCAGCACGCGGATCACCGGGCCTCCTGCAGCGGCAGTTCGGCGCGTACGGTGAACCCGCCCTCGGGACGCGGCCCGGTCGCCAGCCGCCCGCCGAGCGCCGTGACCCGCTCGCGCATGCCCAGCAGGCCCACGCCGGGGTCGCAGGGGCCGCCGTTCGCGCGGCCGTCGTCGTCCACCTGCACGATCAGTTCCTCCTTGCCGTAGTCGACGCGTACCGAGGCGGTGGCGGGCCCGGCGTGCTTGGAGACGTTGGTCAGCGCCTCCTGGACGATCCGGTAGGCCGCCCGGTCGACCTCGGCCGGCAGGTCGCGGCGGTCGCCGGTGACCGTCACCGTGGCCGGGACGCCGGTCGAGCGGGCCCGTTCGACCAGGTGGGTGAGCCGGTCGAGGCCGCTGGCCGCGGGGGCGTCGTCGTCCTCGCGCAGCACCTCCAGCGTGGCGCGCAGCTCGCGCATGGCCTCGCCGCTGGCCTCCTGGATGGCCAGCAGCGCCGCCGGCACCTCCTCGCCGCGCTTGCGCGCGAGGTGCACGGCCACGCCCGCCTGCACCTTGATGACCGAGATGGTGTGGGTGAGCGAGTCGTGCAGCTCCCTGGCGATGCGCAGCCGTTCCTCGCCCGCCCGGCGCAGCGCCGCCTCCTCGCGGGTCCGCTCGGCCTCGGCGGCCCGCTGTTCGACCTGCACGAGGTACGCCTGCCGGTGCCGGGTCACGGTCGCGGTCACCCCGGCCGCCAGGAACCAGCCGAGCAGCAGCGTCGTCTTCTGCACGATCTCCTGCGCGGTCTGCCCGTCGGGGGTGGCCAGGTTGACCGCCAGGGTCCCGCCCAGGAACACCGCGCCCGCCACCGCCGCGAGCGCCCGGTGACCGGCTCTGACCGTGGCGAACACGGTCACCATCACGGGGAAGGCGGCCGGCGGGCCGGGCTGCGCGTGCGCGGAGTAGACCAGCATGCACAGCGTGGTGACCAGCAGCGCCGGGATCGGCGCCCGCCGCCAGGCGACGAGCGCGAACGACCCGGCGAGCACGGCGGCGTAGTCCGCGGGCCCCGCCTCCGGCGTGGCCACCACGGTCGCCGTCAGCAGCACGGCCACCACCGCCGCGAGCGCCACGTCCATGACGGCGGGGTGCCATCGCAAGCTCATGCCAAGCACAGTAGAGCCTGATGTGTCGATAATCGTCCTCACGTGGGCGGAATGGGGCACTACTCCCGCCGTCGTACGCCGCCCGCCTCTGCGCCCCGCGCCGTAGCCGCGGGAAGTCGTCCCGGGCAGGACGACTCCGGCCCTGCCCGCGCCCCACCATGGCGACCATGAACACGACGCCGACGGCCGCAGGCCGGTTCCGCTACGTCACGCCCGTCCGGCCGCAGGACGCCACGGGCCAGGTGGCCCAGGTCTACGCGCATCTCGCCGACGACTTCGGCATGGCCCGCATGGCGGTCTTGCTCGCCGCCCTGCCGCCCTACCGGGTCACCGACGCGGACGTCGCCGCCACGGCGACGCGGCACGCAGAGGCCCTTCTCACCGGTACACGCGTCGGCGCCGGCGGGAGGTCAGGCCGGTAGGCAGGCGGGCGGGCGGCCGGAGGCGGGCCAGACGTATTCGAGGTCGTCGGGCTCGTCGCCGAAGAGCGGGCGGTAGTGGCCGGGGTCCTTGCGCAGCAGGGCGGAGCGGTGGCTGCGGTGGAAGGCGTCGTCGCCGAGCCAGGGCGGCAGCTCGCCGGCCGCCGCCAGCTCGTGCTGGGTGCGGATGACGGGGGTGCCGCAGGCGCGGCCCAGCTCGACGGACATCGTGGCCGCGCAGGTGTCGGCCCGGCCGGTCGAGCACCAGCGGTCGCACACGTCGAGCCCGTAGCGCACGAGGGCCTCCTCGTAGCCGGCCCACATCTTGACGGCGGGGTGGTGGCGCCAGCCGTAGCCGGGGACGGTCAGGGCGCGCAACACCTGCAGGGCCTCCACCCGCTGCTTGCCCAGCCGCAGCGCATCCAGGACCCCGGCACTGGCCGTGAAATCCGGATATGGAAGAAAAGTCTGCATCGATACCCTCGCTGACCTGGTCTTTCCTGCCTGCCGCCCGGCGAGATCGTATATGGACCGCACGCCTCGCGACGCGCACAATCGGCCCATGGGCTATGTCGGCGCGCGGACGCCTCGCAGGGAAGACGCCAGACTGCTGACCGGAAAGGGGAGATACGTCGGCAACGTACGCCTGCCTGGCATGGCGTACGCGGTGGTGGTGCGCAGCCCCGTCGCGCACGGACGGCTCCTCGGCTGCGACGCCAAGGCGGCCTGGACGGTCGAGGGGGTGCTCGACGTCATCACCCCCGCCGACGCCGCGGGGCTGCGGCTGCCCTGCGTCACCCTCGCCCCCGGCCAGCGGCTGGTCTCCTACCGGGTGCTCGACGACACGATCAGGTACGCCGGCCAGCCGCTCGCCGTCGTCGTGGCCGGCGATCCCGCCGCCGCCCGGGACGCCGCGGACCTGCTGGACCTGGAGCTCGACCAGTCGCCCGCGACCGTCGGCGCGGAACGTGCCCTCGATGCGGACGCGCCGCTGCTCTACCCCGAGTGGGGCACGAACCTGGTCACCGACTTCCTGCTCGGCGACGCCGACTGCGCGGAGTTCGTCGAGTCCGCCGAGCACGTCGTCGAGATGACGTTCAGGATGGGCCGGATCTCGCCGCATCCCATCGAGCCGCGCGGCGTCGTGGCCTCCTACGCCGACGACGAGCTGATCGTGCACATCTCCTCCCAGGCCCCGCACCACGTGCGCGAGCACCTGGCCGACGCGTTCGGGCTCGCCCACGACCGGGTACGCGTGATCAGCCGGGACACCGGCGGCGGGTTCGGCGGCAAGGAGCACGTCTACCCCGACGAGGCGCTCGTCTGCCTGGCCGCGATGCGGACGGGCCGCCCGGTGAGCTGGACCGAGTCGCCCGGCGACCGGCTGGCGGCGACCCTGCCCGCGCGGGCCGCCGTCCACCGGGCCAGGCTGGCGCTCGACGGCGCGGGCCGGTTCGTCGCCCTGGACGCCGACATCCTCGGCGACCTCGGCGCCCATCCCTCGAACGTGGGCATCTCGCCCTTCGCGGTCTCGGCCACCCTGTTGCCGGGTCCGTACCGGTTCGAGCGGGTGGGCGTACGCGTGCGCGGGGTGGTCACCAACACCACCCCGACCGGCTCCTACCGCGGCTTCGGGCAGCCCGAGTGCACCTGGACCAGGGAGCGGCTGATCGACGAGGCCGCCCGGCGGCTCGGCCTCGACCCGGTCGAGCTGCGGCTGCGCAACATGCTGGCGCCGGACGAGTTGCCGTGCACGAGCCGGGTGTACCAGCAGTACGACTCCGGCGACTACCCCCGGGCCCTGCGCACCCTGCGCGACCTGGTCACCCCGGTCACCGGCGTGGACGACGGCCGCCGGCGCGGCGTCGGCTACTCCTGCCACGTCGAGACCACCGGCCTGGGCCCGTCGATGGAGATGAAGGCGTCGGGCATCCAGGCGGGCGGCTACGAGACGGCGGTGCTGCGGATGGAGCCGGACGCGTCGGTGGTGGTGTCGTCCGGGGTGGTCTCGATCGGGCAGGGCATCGAGACCGCGCTGGCCCAGGTGGCGGCCGACCGGATGGGGGTGCCGATCGAGCGGGTGCGGGTGGTGCTGGGGGACACGGCGGCGACGCCGTACTCGTCGATCGGGTCGATCGCCAGCCGGTCGCTCGCGGTCGGCGGCGGGGCGCTCGTCCAGGCCGCCGCCCGGCTGCGGGACAAGCTGCTGGCCATCGCCGCCCACCGGCTGGAGGCGGCGCCCGGCGACCTGGAGATCGCCGAGGAGTCCGTGCGCGTCAAGGGCGACCCGCGGGCGTCGGTGTCGCTGCGGGAGCTGGCCACGTCCGCCTGGCGGGCCTGGGACCTGCCGGAAGGCGTCACGCCGGGCCTGGAGGAGCGGGTCAGCTACGATCCGGCCGCCTACACCTTCGCCTACGGCGCGCACGCCGCCGCCGTCGCGGTGGACCCCGAGACCGGCGCGGTCGAGGTGGAGCGCTACTGGGTGGTCAACGACGCCGGGACGCTGGTCAACCCGTCCCTGGTAGAGGGCCAGATCCGCGGTGGGGTCGCGCAGAGCATCGGCATGGCGCTGACCGAGGAGATCGTCCACACCGAGGAGGGGCAGCCGCTCGCCGAGTACCTGCTGCCGACCACCCGCGAGGTGCCCGACATCGAGGTCGTGCTGCTGGAGACCCCCTCACCGCTCACGCCGGGCGGCATGAAGGGGGCGGGCGAGGCGGGCACGATCGGCCCTCCCGCCGCCATCGGCAACGCGGTCGCCGCCGCCATGCCCGAGCTGGCCGGACGCCTCACCGACGTGCCCCTCACCCCGCAGGTCGTGTGGAGGTGTCGACACCCCTGACCTGGGCACGGGGAGCCTGAAGGTTCGGATCGGGGGACGAATCATGGAATATCGTGCACTCTTGGCGTCCATCGGCCGCATGACGGGCCTGGGCGCCGGCCCGGCCAGAGCGGCGGCGGAGGCCACGCTGACCACGCTCGCCCGCACGCTCGACGACGACGACCGGCGCGAGCTCATCGACGCCCTGCCGCCCGAGCTGACCGACGACTTCCCCATGGACCATCCGCGCAACGACGGCACCGAGGAGGGCTTCGTCCGGCAGGCGGCGCTGCTCGGCCGCCGTCCGCCCGAGCAGGCCAGGATCAGGGCCCAGGCCGTGCTGGCCGCCGTCGCCGAGCAGGATCCCGAGCTGATCGCCCGGCTGCACATCCCCGAGCAGGTTCGCCCCCTGTTCGACCCGCCGGACAGCGGCGGCGGCATCACCGGCCCCAAGGGGCACACCGCCCCGCTCACCACCGGCGAGATCGCCGCGGCCCTCGCCACCCTGCCGCTGTGGAGCGGCGACCGCTCGGCGCTGCGCCGGGAGATCTCCCTGCCGCGGGAGAACCTGCGGGCCGTCCGCCGCGCGCTCGACCGGCTCAAGGTCACCCACGGCCGGCAGCCCCAGCTCCAGGACACCGAGGGCGGCCTGGCCATCGTGGTCAGGACCGTCTCCGTGGGCGCGGTGACGGCCCTCGACGTGGAGCTGGCCAGGCGGGTCGACGACCTCATCGAGGAGGTGGGCGCCGGCATCGGCCGCCCGTAGCCGCGGTCCCGTCCGGTCCCGGGGCGCTCGCCCCGGGCCTGGCCGGTCCTAGCCGCGCGGCCGGTCGGGCGTCTCGCCGGTGAGGTCCTCCAGGTGTTTGCCCGCCTGCGACAGGGCCTGTTCCAGCGCCGCCTGCCCGGCCGGCTTGTGCTCCGCCACGATCTTCCCCGCCCCGCCCGGACGCCCGGCCGGGCGCTCACCCGGACGTCCGGCCGGACGTTCGGCCCGACGCCTGGCCGCGTCGAGGGCCGGCGTGGTGTCGGTCTTGGGGGTGCTCTCGTCAGGACTGCTCATGGCCCTGTCCGTACCCGCTGACCTGGGAAGACATGTCGAGCTGCGAAGAAAGTCAGGATTTCTCGGAGAACGTTCGACCCGAACGGCCCTTGCGTGCGTACAGGTTTGGACAGCCGCATGTCCGACAACTCGGAGGCAGGTCTCGTGTTGACTGAAACGAGCATTCGTCGCCGCCCTTCCCAGGATGGAGAGGCCATGTCCAGGCTGCGGTCGGCCCGGCGGAGCCGGATGCAGTACGTATGGCCGTTGCGCGCGGACGCCCGGACCGTCGGCCACGCCCGGTCGATCATCCGGGACGAGCTGTCCGGGCTCGACCTGCACGACGACGTCGTGGACGACGCCGTCCTCATGGTGAGCGAGCTGGTCACCAACGCGTTCATGTACGGCGAGGGCCCCTACGAGCTGCTCCTCCACGTGGACGCCAAGGAGGTCATGTGCGTCGTCGTGGACGCCGGCCCGCCCCTGCCCGCCCCCTCGGTCCCCGACCCGTCCGCCGAGCACGGACGGGGGCTGCGCATCGTCGCCCGGCTCTCCGACGGCTTCTACGGCTGCCATCCCCAGCGTTACCTGACCCACCCCGACCTGGTCGGCAAGGCCACCTGGTTCGCGCTGCCACGCCGCGGCGGGCCCGGCAACGTCGTGCCGATCAGGGCGGGCACGTAGAGGGTTCCAGTCTCCTTCAAGTCGGCCCGACCATACTGTGATCAATTAGGACGAAGCCGATGAGTGGGACAACGTGGAATTCCGAGTTCTGGGGCCGCTGGAGGTCCGCGACGCCGACGGGGGCGCGGTCGGTCTCGGCGGCCCCCGTCCGCGGGCCGTGCTGGCCCGGCTGCTGGTCGCGCAGGGGGCCGTGGTCCCCGCCGAGACGCTGATCGACGACCTGTATGGCGACGCCCCCCCGCCCAGCGCCCTGCCCACCCTGCACTCCTACGTCTCCAACCTGCGCCGCGCGATCGAGCCGGGCCGAGGGCCGCGCGCCCGGCCGAGGACACTGATCGCCCGCCCGCCCGGCTACCTGCTGGCCGCCGGGGACGTGGACGCGCTCCGGTTCGCCGAGCTGGTGAACCGGGCCGAGTTCCGGTCGGCCGAGGAGGCGCTGGCCTGCCTGGAGGAGGCGCTCGGGCTGTGGCGCGGCGCGCCGTACGAGGAGTTCCAGGACGAGCCGTGGGCGATCATCGAGGTGAGCCGCCTGCGCGAGCTGCGCCTGGTCGCGGTCGAGCGGCGGGCTCGCGCGCTGCTCGACCTGGGCCGCCCCCAGGCGCTGATCACCGAGCTGGAGGCCGAGACCGTCGCCAACCCGTTGCGCGAGCGCCTGTGGTGCCTGCTCGCGCTGTCCCTGTACCGCACCGGGCGTCAGGCCGAGGCGCTGACCGTGCTGCGCACGGCGGCCAGGCGGCTGTCCGACGAGCTCGGCCTGGATCCCGGGCCCGAGCTGCGGTCGCTGGAGTCGGACATCCTGCGCCAGGCCGGCTCGCTCGCCCCGGTGGACGACACCCCGGCGCTGGTGGCCGCGCCACGCCCCCTGGACATCCCGCACGGGCGGGCGGCCCAGCTCGCCGAGCTGGTGGCGGTGGCCGAGCGGGCCGCGCCCGCCGGGCTCGCGGTCGCCGAGGTCAGCGGTGAGCCGGGGATCGGGAAGACGCGGCTGCTGGAGGCGTTCGGCGAGCACTGCGCGCGGCTCGGCCGGCTCGTGCTCCGTGGACGCTGCCACGACGCCGAGGGCACGCCCGCGCTGTGGCCGTGGACGCAGGTGTTCCAGGCGCTGGAGCCGCACTGCCCGCCGCCGGACCGCGAGCCCCTGTCCGGCCTCCTCGACGCCTGCCCCGAAGCGCCGCCGGACGCCGGGGGCCCGGCCGAGGCGTTGTTGTCGCGCCGGAACCAGGCCGCCGCCCGGTGGCTGGTCACGGCCTCGCGCGCCCAGCCGCTCGTCATCGTCCTGGACGATCTCCAATGGGCCGACCCCGCCTCGCTCGACCTGCTCAGGCACCTGGTCATGCTGCTGCGCGGGGGCGCGGTCACGCTGGTCGCGGCCTTCCGCACCGGGACCGGCGACGTGCTCGGGCGGCTGGTCCGCTACGACCTGTCGCGGCTGCGCCTGACCGGCGTCGGCCCCGAGGCGGTCCGGGCCATCGCGGCCGACCTCGGCGTCGAGCTGGACGACGAGTCGTGCGCCAGGATGGCCGACCGCACCGGCGGCAATCCGTTCTTCCTGCGCGAGAGCATCAGGCTGCTCGCTCGGAACCCGGATGTGGACGGGGTGCCCGAAGCGGTGACCGAGCTGGTCCGGCTGCGGCTGGACGCGCTCGCCGGGGTCACGGACGTGCTCGCGGTCGCGGCGCTGGCCGGACGGGAGTTCGACCCGGCCGTGGTGGCCCGGGTCGCGGGGGAGGAGGCGTACGGGCCGCTCGACCGGGCCGAGCGCGGCGGCCTGCTGGCGGCGCGGCCCGGCGGGCGGCTGGCGTTCGTGCACGACCTGGTGCGCGAGGCGCTCGTCAGGGACCTGCCGCCGCTGCGCAAGGCCGCGCTGCACCGCGACCTCGCCGCCGCCCTGTCCGCCCGCCCGGCGACCGACGTCGAGGTGATCGCCCACCACGCCGTGCAGGCCGGGCCGGTGGCGTACGGGGAGGCCGTGCGGTGGGCGCGGGCCGCGGCCGAGCAGGCCGAGCTGCGCCTGGGCTACGCCGAGTCCGCGTCCTGGCTGGGGCACGCGGTGACCGCGCACGACGCCTGCGGCGGCGACCCGGCCGAGCACGTGGAGCTGCTGCTGCGGCAGGTGCGCGCGCTGCTCGCGGCGGGCGAGCCGGCCAGGGCCCGCCGGGTCCGGGACCAGGCCGTGCGGGCGGCCGACCGCATCGGGGACGGGGGAGCGGCGCTCCGGGTCCGGGCGCTGACCTCGTTCGACACGCCGTCGATCTGGACGCTGCGCGACCCGTACGGCTCGGCCGACCCGCTGCTCGTCCGCCGCTTCGAGGACGCGCTGCGCGAGCTGCCCGAACCGGACGGCCCCGAGCGCGCGATGCTCCTGGCCGGGCTGGCCCAGGAGCTCTACGACGCCTCCGGCGACCCGCGGGCCCATGGGCTGTCCGCGCAGGCCGTGGCCATGGCCCGGCGGCTGGGCGACCGGCGTCTGCTGATGCGCGCGCTCAACGCCAGGCACCTGTCGCTGCCGCGTCCCCTGCACGTGCACGAGCTGGCGGACCTGGCCGCCGAGCTGCACGCGCTGGCGGACGGCGAGCCGGCCTACCAGCTGCTCGCGAACATGATGGACACCCACAACCGGATGGAGCTCTTCGACGTCACCGGCGCCGACCTGGCCGCGGCCCGCTGCGACGACCTGCTCGACCGCCTCCCGCTGCCCTGGCCGCGCTTCCAGCACACGCTGTGGCGGGCGGGCCGGCTGGTGCTCGGCGGCCGCTTCGACGAGGCGGACGACCTGTACGCCGACGCCGCCGACCAGGCGACCGGCCTGGGCATCTGGCACGCCACCCGCGCCGTGACAGCCGGCCGCCTGGCCCTGGACTACCACCGGGGCACGATGGCCGCCGCGGGCCCGCTCATCGACGTCCTGAGCGGCGCGAACCACGCCCTCGACCAGGCCGCGCGCACCCTGCACCTGCACGCCCAGGGCCGCATGGACGAGGCCCGCAAGCTGAACGGCCAACCGCTGCTCGACCGGTCGCGCCCGTCCACCCTGTGCCTGCGGGCCGCCGCCGCGGCGGCGCTCGGCCGGGTGCACGAGTGCCGCGTGCTCTACGAGGCGCTGCTGCCCTTCGGCGGCCGGATCGCCGTCCTTTCGGCCTGTGCCTGGGTGGGGCCGGTGGACTGGCATCTCGCGCTGCTGGCCGAGGCGACCGGCCGGCACGAGAGCGCGGTCCGGCACCTGACCGAGCTCGAACGGCTGGCCGCCCGCAACGGCCTGACCTGGTGGCGCGACCGGGCGGCCGAGGCCCGCCGGGGGCCCGGCCGCAAACACCTGCAACTGGCCACCAGCGGATGACAAGGACGTCCTGATCGACTTGCGCACCGGACGGCCTCCGGATCGCCAGGAATCCGGCTCCGAACTGGGGAGATGACGAATCAGTCAAGTCGTAACAAAGCAGCCATCAGTGCCAAACCTCATTTAAGCTTCCTTGACCCGGGGCGGCCCGGGCCGCTGAACCGAGGTGGAAAGTGGCGCTGCGCGTCAAGGTGCTGGGGCCCATCGTGGCCGAGATCGACGGGGTGGAGGTCGCGCTCGGCGGCCCGAGACAGCGCGCGGTGCTCGCCGTGCTGGTCGCGGCGCGCGGGCAGGTGGTCTCGGCGGAACGCGTGCTCGACGCCGCCTGGGACGAGGGCGAGCCCGCCTCGATGCCCACCCTGCACTCCTACATCACCAGGCTGCGCAAGGCCCTCGAACCCGGCCGGACCAGCCGGTCGCCGCAGAGCGTGCTGGCCCGCGTCGGCAACGGCTACACGCTGCGCGTCGAGCCCGACGCCGTGGACGCCGAGCGGTTCGCCCGTAAGGTCGCGGAAGGGCAGCTCCTGCTGGAGTCGGGCGACCACAGCTCGGCGCTGGCCGTGCTGAGCGAGGCCGTGGAGTTGTGGGGCGGGCAGCCGTACGGGGAGTTCGCGGGCGCGGCCTTCGCCGTGCCGGAGATCGCGCGGCTCCAGGGGTTGTTCCTGTCGGCGCGGGAGAGCCTGTTCGCCGCGCAGCTCGCGCTCGGGCGGCACGCGGCCGTGCTGCCGGAGCTGGAGAAGCTCACCGCCGAGCAGCCGATGAGCGAGCGCGGCTGGGAGCTGCTGGTGCTGGCCCTGTACCGGTCGGGCCGCCAGGGCGACGCGCTGGCCGCGCTGCGCTCCGCCCGTCGCGTGCTGGCCGAGGAGCTGGGCATCGACCCGGGGCCAGGGCTGCGCGAGCTGGAGGCGGCGGTGCTGGCCCAGGACGACGCGCTGCGCCCCGGTGTCGCCGCGCCGCTGCCGGCACGCGGCGGCAACCTGCCCTTCCCCGTGACCGCGCTGGTCGGCCGGGCGGCCGAGGTCGAGCAGGTGGCCGCGCTGCTCGCCGAGCACCGGCTGGTCACGCTCAGCGGGCCGGGCGGCATCGGCAAGACCAGGCTGGCGCTGGAGACCGCGCGGGCCAGGCACGACGCCGACGGGCCGTGGCTGGTCGAGCTGGCCGGGCTGGCCGACCCTTCGCTGGTGGCCGGGGCCATCGCGCAGGTGCTCGGGCTCACCGGGCCGGTCACCGGGCAACGCCTGGCGTACGCGCTGCGCGGCCGGAGCCCGCTGCTGGTGATCGACAACTGCGAGCACCTCGTGGCGGCCGTCCGCGACACGGTGTCGGAGCTGCTGGCCGGGGCGGGCGGCGTACGCGTGCTCGCCACCAGCCGCGAGACGCTCGGCGTGCCGGGCGAGGCCCTGTACGACGTGCCGCCGCTGTCCACGGCGGACGCCCGCGACCTGTTCCTGAGCCGGGCCAGGGCCGCCGCGCCCGGCTGGGAGCCGACGCCTGCGGAGCGGGCCAACGCCGAACGCCTCTGCCTGGGGCTCGACGGGCTGCCCCTGGCGGTCGAGCTGGCCGCCGGGCAGTGCCGCATGTTGTCGGTCGAGCAGATCCTCACCTCGATGGACGACAGGTTCAGCGTGCTCACCGACGGCGCCGGCCCGCGACGGCACCGCACGCTCGCCCGTACCGTGGAGTGGAGCTACGACCTGCTCGAACCCGCCGAGCGCGAGCTGTTCCACCGGCTCGGCGCGTTCGCCTCCGGCTTCGACCTGGACGCCGCGGCCGCGGTGTGCGGGCGGCCGGTCCTGGGCGGCCTGGGCGCGCTGGTGCGCAAGTCGCTGGTCGCCGTCGAGCCCGGCACCTCGCCGCGCCGTTACCGGCTGCTGGAGACGATCAAGGAGTTCGCCCGCGCCCGGCAGGACCCGGCCGAGCTGGCCGAGGCCCAGGCCGCGCATCGCGCCTGGGTGCTGGGCCGCGCCGAGGCCGCCGACGCCAGGATCCGCGGCGAGGGCGCGACCGCCGCGATGGAGGTGCTCCTGGCCGACCAGGCCGAGCACCGGGCCGCGTTCACCTCGGCGATGCTGGCCGGCGACGGCGGGTACGCGCTGCGGCTCACCGGCCTGCTGTCGTGGTTCTGGTACCGCAGGGGCCACGTCGCCGAGGGGCTGGCCAGCCTGTCGGCGGCCATGGAGCTCTACCCCGACGCCGAGCCCGGCGTGCGCTCCCAGGCGCTGATCGGCATGGCCGGCCTGCACTACCTGGCCGGTGACTTCGCCGCCGCGAGCCGGCGGGCCAGGGAGGCGGCCGAGATGGCCCGCCTGGCCGACGACCTGGTCGCCGAGGGGCGCGCCCTCACCTACCGCGCGCTGTTCGGCGGCCTGTGCGGGGCGCCGAACGCCCTGGCCGACGCCCGTGCCGCGCTCGACCTGGCCGAGGTGGCCGGCATGGAGTGGCTGCACGCCGAGGCGCTGATGGTGCTCGGCATGCTGCTGGTGTTCGCCCGGGAGACGGGCGAGGCGGCCGGGTGGCTGACCCGGTCGATCGAGGTGGCCACCAGGACGGGACACCGCTTCGTCACCGCCTCCTCGACCTGGCTGCTGATGAAGATCGACCTGCTGAGCGGCCGTACCGACCGGCCGCTGGCGTCCGGGCTGCCGATCCTGCGCATGCTCGACGAGGACAAGGACGTCACGTCCTGGTTGGTCATGGCCCACACCCTGGCCGGGGTGCTCACCGCGGGCGGGCTGCCGCGGGACGGCGCCCGGCTGCTCGGCGCGGTCGAGGCGGTCGGGGCCCGGGTCGGCTTCTCGCCGCCGGAGCTGGACCCGGCCGACGGCGCCGAGCGGGAGCAGCTGATCCGGCACGCGCTGCCCGCCGCCGAGCTGGCCGAGTGCCTGCGCCAGGGCGCCGCCCTGTCACCCGCCCAGGTGCACGGCCTGCTCGACCGGCTGATCCGGAGCCGCGTCCACTGACCTGGGATTCTTGCGCCGGGCGGGCCGGCAGGCTTTGGTACAGGTATGCCCCCAGGTGATCGGCTCGCCGTGCAGACCATCGAGTTCCACGGTGACAAGGTCGCCTTCGGCGAGGCCGGCGTGACGGACGAGGAACGCGCCGCCGCCGGCCGCGAGACGCTCGCCCAGCGCAACCAGGCGCTGCTGCGGGGCAACCGCCGCCGGGCCAGGCGCCGCTACGCCCACGAGCTGCCCGACGGCGTGCACTTCGCGCGCGTGTGGCGGCGGCGTGCCCTGGCCGAGCTGCGACCCATGCTGACCGGCGGGCCGCTGGCCGTCTGGGGCGAGGACGACGACGTGCTGCACGTGCTCTGGCAGGGGCCGAACGCGCAGCTCGGCTCGGGCGTGCGGTTCCCGATGTGGCCGGTCAAGGGTGCGGCCGACCTGTGGGAGCTGTCCCTGCGCGTACGGCACCTGGACCGGGCCGTGATCGGCGTCACCGCGGTGCCTCCCGGCGGCCGGCCGGTGGAGCGCGTCTGGCACGGCTCCCGCGCCGCCCCGGCCCCCGCGACGGCCGCCCGGCTCGCCGGCACGCTCGTCACCCGCGAGATCAGCAGCGTCCACCTGGGGGAGCGCCGCGCGATCACCGTCTACCGGCCGCCTGGCCCGATCCGCCCGATGCC
Source organism: Nonomuraea sp. NPDC005730 (assembly GCF_040630865.1). Lineage (NCBI taxonomy): Bacteria > Bacillati > Actinomycetota > Actinomycetes > Streptosporangiales > Streptosporangiaceae > Nonomuraea > Nonomuraea sp. NPDC005730. The sequence goes on along the minus strand of NZ_JBEXYK010000007.1, from coordinate 58,004 downwards.
CCTGTGCCTGCTGGCCGACGGGCAGGCCGCCGAGTCGTACGCCCGGGTGCTGGAGCCGGCGATCCTGGCCGGCGCGCTGCCGCCGCTGATCCTGGCCGGGCCGCACGCCGCCGACGCGCCGGGGCCGTACCCGGACGGGCGGGCCAGGGAGTACCTGCCCTACGCCGACCCGCGGCGCTTCGCGGCGCACCTGGCCTTCGTCATCGGCGAGGTCCTGCCCGGCTTCCCCGAGGCGAGCCACGTGATCAGCGCCGGCTTCTCCGACGGCGCCGGTTTCGCGCTGACCGCCGCCGACCGGTGCCCCGGCAGGATCGCCGCGGCGGTCGCCCTCAGCCCCAACCTGCTGCCGCAGCTCCTCGACACCTCCGTACGGGTGCCCCGCTACCTGGCGGCGGGCACGCTCGAACCGGCCCTGCTCGACTGCGCGCGCTCGCTGGCCGCACGCCTGGCCGGGGCGGGCGTGGCCCACCGGTGCGAGGCGTGGATCGGCGGCCACGACGGCTACTGGTGGCGGGTGCACCTGCTGGCCGCCCTCACCTGGCTGGCCCGCGAGCCGCTGCCCCGCTCACGCTGACCGCGCGGGCCGGACGGCGGCCAGCACCAGCAGGCCGGCGAACAGCCCGGTGACCGCGGCGGCCAGGTAGACGGCGTTCAGCGCCGAGGGGAACGAGCCCGGCCCGGTCATGCCGTCCTGGAACAGGATGCCGAACGCGGCGATGCCGAGGGCGTACCCGAGCTGCCTGACGGTGTTGACCGCGCCCGCCGCCATCCCGGCCCGGTGCGGCGGGACGTGCGCCATGGCGGCCGAGCTGAGGGCCGGGATGGCCAGGCCGACGCCGATCCCGGTCACCACCAGGCCCGGCGCGAGCGCCGTCCACGTGGAGTGCTCGTCGAGCATGCCCTGCAGGAGCGCGCCCGCAGCGATCAGCAGCAGCCCGCCGCCGACCGCGGCGCGCGCCGTCAGCCGGGGGAGCAGGCGGGCGGCGGCGACCGAGACGACCAGCGAGGTGCCGGCCATCGGCGTCAGCGCCAGCCCGGCCTGGACCGGCCCGAGGCCCAGCCCGCCGGCCTGCTGCAACCACAGCGAGGTGAAGGCCAGGCAGGCGAACGCTGCCGGCATGAGCAGCCCGGCCCCCGCCATGATCCCGCTGAACGCCGGGTTCGCGAACAGCCGCAGGTCCACCATGGGATGCGCGCCGCGCGACTCCACCAGCACGAACGCGGCGAACGCGACCACCGCCGCGGCGAGCGGCACCAGCGTGCGCGCCGACGTCCAGCCGTTCGGGCCGGCCTCGATCAGCCCGTACGTGAGCGCGCCCGCCGCCAGGGTGAACGTGCCCATCCCGGCCCGGTCCAGCCGGCCCCCGCCCGGCAGGCGGGACTCGCCGACCGTGCGCCAGGTCATCCAGGCGGCGGCCAGGCTGATGGGCAGGTTCACCAGGAAGACGGCCCGCCAGTGCAGGTGCTCGGTGAGCAGCCCGCCGAGCACGGGGGCGAGCGCCGCGGCGGCCCCGTTCACGCCGCCCCACACGCCGAACGCGATGCCGCGCTCGCGGCCGTGGTAAGTGGCGCTGATCAGGGCCAGCGTCGTGGCCATCATGGCGGCGCCGCCCGCTCCCTGCAGCACGCGGGCCGCCAGCAGCAGGCCCCCGGTGGGCGCGAGGCCGCAGGCCAGGGAGGCGAGCGCGAACACGCCGAGGGCGATCAGGTACACCTTGCGCCGCCCGGCGTGGTCGGCGACCGAGCCGGCCGCCAGCAGCAGCGCGGCCAGGGCCAGGGCGTAGCCGTCCAGGAGCCATTGGGCGCCGGTGAAGGACATCTTCAGGTCGGCGGTGATGCCGGGCAGGGCCACCATGACGATGGTCACGTCCACCAGGAGCATGAAGGCGCCCAGGCAGGCGGCGGCCAGCGGCCACCAGCTCGTACGGGTAAGTGTCGTGGTCATGGCGGCAAGAGTCCGGCCCGGACGGGGGATAACCCTAGCCGGCGAGGCCGTTCTGCCGGTTTTCCGCGCTCTGTAGCCTGCTCTGGTGGAAAACGTCACGCTCGACGAGGTCGACCGCGGGCTGCTGCACGCGTTGCAGGTGGACGGGCGGGCCTCGTTCAGCCGGATCGCCGAGGTGCTGGGGGTGTCCGACCAGCGGGTGGCCCGCCGCTACCGGCGGCTGCGCTCCAGCGGCACGGTCCGGGTCGTCGGCGTGGTGGACCGGCAGCGGCTCGGCCACCAGTCGTGGGCCATCCGGTTGCGCTGCACGCCCGACGCCGGCGCCTCGATCGCCGAGGCCCTCGGACGGCGGCCCGACACGTTCTGGGTGCACCTGCTGTCCGGCGGCACCGAGATCTCCTGCGGCGCCATCCAGCGCCTCGACCGGGAACGCGAGCCGCTGCTGCTGACCAAGCTGGCCAGGACCAACCGGGTGCTCGCGGTGTCGGCGCACCGGACCCTGCACATGTTCGTCGGCGGCCGCATCGGCTGGGCCGGGCTCGCCGCGCTCTCCGCCGACCAGGTCGCCCACCTGCGGGCCGGCCGGGTGTACGGCCCCCGCGACACCGGCGAGGACGTGACGCTCGGCCCCGGCGACGACGTGCTGCTGACCGAGCTGTCCCGCGACGGCCGCACCAGCCACGCCGACCTGGCGGCGGTGACCGGCTGGTCGGAGTCCACGGTCAGGCGGCGGACGGAACAGCTCTGCGCGGCCGGCGCCCTGTTCTTCGACATGGACGTGCTGCCCCGGCTGCTGGACTACCGGGTCGAGGCCCAGCTGTGGATGTCGGTGCCGCCCGCCGACCTCGACGCGACCGGCCGGGCGCTGGCCGAGCACCCGGAGGTCGCCTTCGCCGGGGCGACCACGGGCCCGACGAACCTCGCGGCCAGCGTGGTGTGCCGCGACGACACCGCCTTCTACCGCTACCTCACCGACAGTCTGGGCGCGCTGCCCGCCATCCGGCACATCGAGACCGCACCGATCATCAGGACCATCAAGCGGGCGGGCGCCGGGCTGACGAATTGACCTCAAGTCGTCTTGAGGTTGCACGCTGGGCGTGGAAGTCGTTCCGGATGAGGAGTGGTCATGAGAGTGGTGCAGGTGACGAGGTTCGGCGGGCCCGAGGTGCTGGAGACGCGGACCGTCCCGGACCCGGTGGCCGGGCCGGGCGAGGTCGTGGTGCGGGTCGGCTTCGCCGAGATCAATTTCATCGAGACGCAGCTCAGGCGGGGGTTCACACCGGGACCGCCGCTGCCGGAGCTCCCGTACGTGCCGGGTGCGGGCGTCGGCGGGCTCGTGCTCTCCGTGGGCGATGACGTCGATGCCGGGCTGGTGGGGCGGCGGGTGGTGACCCGTACGCCGGGCTTCGGCGGCGGGAACGCCGAACTGGTCGTGGCCAGGGCCGCGGACCTGATCGAGGTGCCGGACGGGCTCGCGCTGGCCGACGCCACGGCGCTGCTCGTCGACGGCAACACGGCCGTGGGCCTGTTCGCGAACGCCGCGATCCGGCCCGGCGAACGGGTGCTCGTCCAGGCCGCCGCCGGTGGGCTCGGCAGCCTGCTCGTGCAGCTCGCGCGCGGGGCCGGCGCGCGGGTGGTCGGGGCGGCAGGCGGTGCGGCCAAGCTGGCGGTGGTCGCCGGGCTCGGCGCCGAGGCCACCGTCGACTACTCGCGTCCCGGCTGGACCAAGGAGGTGCTCGACGCGACCGGCGGGCGCGGCCCCGACGTGGTCTTCGACGGCGTGGGCGGCGAGCTCGGCCGCCAGGCGTTCGAGGTGACCGCGCGCGGCGGGCGGTTCTCCGTGCACGGCGCGTCCAGCGGCAGCGCCACGACCGTCGACCCGGCGGAGGCCGACCGCCGGGGCGTCACCGTGATCGGCCTGGAGCAACTGGCGACCCTGGGCCAGGACGGGAACGAGCGGACCGTACACGCGCTCGCCGAGGCGGCGGCCGGGCGGCTCAAGGCGGTCGTCGGGCGCACGTTCCCGCTGGAGCAGGCGGCCGAGGCGCACGCGGCGATCGAGGCCCGCGCGGTGAACGGCAAGACCCTGCTGGAGGTGTGACCGCCCGCGGGCCCTCGGTGGGGTGCCGGGGTCATAATCGAGGCGTGCACCGGCCGTCCAGGCGACTCCTCCTCCAGGCGGGCGCGGTCGCCGTGGCCGCCGTGGCGGGGGCGCTCGCCCGGTCCGAGCCCGCCCACACGCCCGACGACTCCTTCGTCAGGCTGCGCCGCCGGTGGCGCGAGGTGACGGCGGGGTCGGGGTTCGACGCGGGCGCGGAGCCGTACCGGACGCGGCTGGCCGAGATGGGGCGGCGGGCGGCCCGGCACCGCGCGGCCATGGCGTACACGGGCACGTCGCTCTGGGCGGACCAGCCGTTCCCGTCGTTCGCCGCGACGCCGCGGCGGCTGCTGGCCATGGCCCGCGCGTACGCGCTGCCGGGGACGGGGCTGACCGGCGACGCGACCCTGGCCGCCGCCGTGGCCGCCGGGATCGACCACTACCGCCGCCACGTGTACGCCGACGGCGCCGACCCGGCGGGCAACTGGTGGCACTGGGAGATCGGCGTGCCGAGGGCGCTGCTCGACGCGGCCGTGCTGGTCGGGCCGCACCTGGGCGAGCGGCGCAGCGCCGCGCTGCGGGACGCGGTCGACCACTTCGTGCCCGAGAGCCGCCTCGGCGACTACAGCGGCACCAGCACCGCCGCCAACCGCGTGGACCTGTGCGTGGTGATGTTGCTGCGCGCCATGCTCAGGGCCGACCCCGGCAAGGCGGCGCTGGCGGTCTCGGCGCTCGCCCCGGTGTTCCGCACGGTCTCCGAGGGCGATGGTTTCTACCGGGACGGGTCGTTCGTCCAGCACTCGACCGTGCCCTACCAGGGCGCCTACGGGGTGACGCTGCTCACCGGGCTGGCGACGCTGTTCGCGGTGCTGCGCGGCACGCCGTGGGAGGTGGTGGACCCGACCGTGTTCGCCATGGTGGAGCGGTCGTTCGCGCCGTTCGTGCACGACGGGTTCTGCATGGACCTGGTGCGCGGCAGGGGGATCGGCAGGAAGCCGTTCGGCGACCACGACAGGGGCCGCGAACTGGCCGCCGCGATCCTGCTGCTCGGCGAGGTGGCCCCGGCCGCCGACCGGGCCCGCTGGCAGGCGATGGTCAAGGGCTGGGCGGTACGCCGGACGTGCCGGCCCATGCCGGACGAGGCCGACCCGGCCTTCCACGCCCGCCTGACCGCCGTCCTGGCCGACGACGCCGTGCCCGCCGCGCCGGAGCCCGTCGGCCACCGGCTGTTCCCGATGAGCGCGCGGGCCGTGCACCGCAGGCCGGGCTGGTGCGCGGCGCTCAGCATGGCCTCCGCCACGATCGGCCACTACGAGCACGGCAACGGCGAGAACCTGCGGGGCTGGCACACCGGCTCCGGCATGCTCTACTGGTGGGCCGGCGGCCACGCCGACCAGTACTCCGACTCGTTCTGGACCACCGTCGACCCCTACCGGCTGCCCGGCACGACCGTCTCGACCCGGCGGCTGCCCGACGGCGCGGGCCCGGCCTGGGGCGACACCTGCCCGCCCGGCCGCTGGGTCGGCGGCGCCACGGACGGCACGTACGCCGTCGTCGGCCAGCACCTGAACGGCCTCGACAGCACGATGGAGGCGTTCAAGTCGTGGTTCTTCCTCGACGACGCGGTGGTCTGCCTCGGCGCGGGGATCAGCGGCGCGGACGGCGTGCCGGTCGAGACGATCGTGGACAACCGCAGGACCGCCGCCCCGCTGACCGCGGATCTCCGGGCGGGCTGGGCGCACCTCGACGGCCACGGCGGCTACGTGGTGCCGGACGGCCTGCGCACCCTGCGCGAACGGCGCGGCGACCGCGACTACGTCACGCTCTGGCTCGACCACGGCGTCGACCCCGACCAGGCCGGCTACGTCTACCTGCTCCTGCCGGGCGCGAGCCGCGAGCGCACGGTCGCCAGGGCCGCCGATCCCGGGTGGGCCCGCGTGCTCGCCAACACCGCGCGGCGGCAGGCCGTCCGGGTGGACGCGCTGGGCGTCACCGCGGCCGCCTTCTGGGACGAGGGCGCCGCCGGCCCGCTCTCCGCCTCCGGGCCCTGCGCCGTGCTGGTCAGGGAGCACGCCCCGGGCACGGCCACCGTGACCGTGGCCGATCCCCGGCGCGACCTGGACGGGCTGACCGTGGCCTGGGACCGGCCGGTCGCCGGTGTGCTGCGCGGCGACCCGCTGCTCGCGGGGGCGACGACGGGCGACCGGCTGGCGCTCACCTTCGGGCCGACGGCCGACCTGGAGGGCGCTTCGGTGACGGTGACCGTCCGGCTGTCGTGACGGGTCAGGAGAGCACGGCCTGGGCGGCGACCAGCTCGGCGTACTTGCCGCCCGTGGCCGTCAGCTCGTCGTGGGTGCCGCGTTGCACCACCCGGCCCGCGTCGATCACGAGGATCAGGTCGGCGTCCCTGACCGTGCTGAGCCGGTGGGCGATCACGATCCTGGTCTGGACGAGCCGGCTCAGGTTGGCCTCGATGACCGCCTCCGTGGCGCTGTCGAGGTTGCTGGTGGCCTCGTCGAGCAGCAGAACCTTCGGGCGCGACAGGACGGCGCGGGCCAGGGCGAGCCGCTGCCGCTGCCCGCCCGACAGGCCGCCGCCGTCGGTGAGCATCGTCTCGTACCCCATGGGCATGTCCATGATCTCGTCGTGCAGCGCCGCCAGGCGGGCCGCGGCGACCACCCGCTCCAGGGACGCGCCCGGCTCGTTCAGCGCGATGTTCTCCCTGATCGAGCCGCTGAACAGGGACGGATCCTGGGTGACCACGCCGAACTGGCGGCGCAGCGTGCGCAGGTTCAGCTCGGCGGCCGGGACGCCGTCGTAACGGATCTCGCCGAGCACGGGCGTGTGCAGGGCGAGCAGCAGCCGGGCCAGCGTGCTCTTGCCCGAGCCGGACGCGCCCACCAGGGCCACCTTCTGACCGGGGCGGACGGAGACCGAGACGTCGCGCACGGTCCAAGGGGCGCGCGGGTCGTGGCGGAAGCTCACCCCGCGCAGCTCGACCGCGCCCCGCAGCCGCAGCACCTCGATGCCGTTGCTCGGCTCCGGCTCCGAGGCCAGGATGTCGGACAGCCGGTCGAAGTGCGCGCCCGCCTGCTGCAGGCTCTGCAGCCCGGTCATCAGCGAGCCGAGCGGGGTCAGCGCGCCGAGCGCGATGGCGTTCAGCGCCACCAGCGCGCCCACCGTGAGCTGCCCGTCGAGCACCCGCCAGGCGCCCAGCCACAGCAGCCCGAGCGGCGCCGTCACTCGGATCGCGGCCAGCGCCGACTCCAGCAGCCCCCTGGTCAGCCCGGCCCGCACGTCCGCGCTGAGCTGCCTGGCGAAGTGCGACGACCACTGGTCCACGGCCCGCTTCTCGGCGCCCGACGCCTTCAGCGTCTCGATGCCGGTGATTGTCTGGATCAGGCTGGTCTGGGACGCCGACAACGCCGTCAGCTCCTGCCGGGTGAGCGTGGCGATCCGGCTCGTCGTGGCCAGCAGCAGGACCGTCTGCAGCACGGCCAGCCCGGTCAGCGCCAGCCCGAACACCGGGTCCCAGAGGTAGACCAGCACCAAGTAGCCCACGGCCAGCGGGCCGTCCAGCAGCGCCGCCACGACCTGCCCGGTGAGGATGTCGCCGAGCGTCGAGACGCTGCCCGCCCTGGTCACCAGGTCGCCCTTGCCGCGCTGCTGGAAGTACCGGTACGGCAACGTCACCAGATGGCCGACCAGGCTCTCGGTGAGCTCCTGGTCGGCACGGGCCCGTACGGCGACGAGCAGCGCCGCCCGCAGGTACCCGATCACCAGCTGGGCCGCCCCCGCGAGCAGCACGGAGACGCCCAGCAGGGACAGCACGTCCACCGCCCGCCCGGGCACGATGGAGTCCAGGAGGAGCTGCGAGAACATCGGCAGCGCGAGCCCGAGCACCTGCAGCAGCAACGAGGCCACGATGAGCTGCGCGAGCAGCCCCCTGCGCCGCCGGAACAGCGTCCGCACGAACTCCCTGCGCCAGGCCCCGGCCGCCGAGGTCGTGCCGCGCCGGAACCCCTCGCCCGGCTCGAACACCAGCAGCACGCCGGTGAACCCGGCCCCGAACTCCTCCGGCGTCAGTCTGCGGCGGCCGTGCCCGGGGTCGACGACGTCCACGCGGTCGGGGGACCAGCGTTCGACCACGATGAAGTGGTTGAACTCCCAGTGCGCGACGGCGGGGAGCGGCACGCGGGCCAGGTCCTCGGGGGCCAGGGAGAAGGCGCGGGCCTTGAGGCCGTGGTCGCGGGCGCCGTCGACGACGGCCTTGGCGCTCAGGCCGTCCCTGCCGACCTGGAGCCGCTCGGCGACCTGGTGGAGCGTGGTGCGCTGCCCGTGGTGGCACAGCACCATGGCCAGGCAGGCCGCGCCGCACTCGGTGTCGGTGTTCTGGAGCAGTACGGGCAGGCGGCGGAACATCAGGCGACCGCCTCGACCGCGACCATGGTCAGCAGGAGGCCGGTGGCGAGGAGCGCGGCCACCAGCAGCCACAGCGCGAGGAACGACGGGGTGCTGATCACCGGCGGCATCCGGCTGACCCGCGACATCGCCCGGTGCCGCAACGCCTCCTCCCGGTAGATGCCCTGCGCGTCCCGCTGCCTGCGCATGTCCGGCGCTGCGTGGCGCGGGGCCGGGCGCGTCGTGCCGTACGGATCGTTCAAGGCCGGCGCCCCCCGCCTGGACCCGCCGCCCGCCACCCCCATGGCTTACCTGCCTCTCCACTCAAGTCCCGGCCAGCCTAGGAACGCCTACTTGGAAGCCACTTGGGATCCACTGCTTGACGCATGAAACCCTTGATCAGAGCGTGGCGGCGTGCAAGGAGTTCACGGTCTGGGGCTTCACCGACCACCACTCATGGGTGCCCGGCTGGTTCGACGGCGACGGCGCCGCCTGCCTCCTCGACGAAAGCCTCGCCCCCAAACCCGCCTACAACGCCCTCCTGACCACGAACGCCTGACACTCGGGTCAGCGGAAGAGGAGGTCGCCGAAGTTCGGGTCGGCCGGCTCGCCCGGGTCCCTGTCGGTCGGCGAGGGCAGGGCGGTGGGGGCCGGGTCCGAGGGGGTGGCGTCCGGCGTGGCCGTGGGGGAGGGGCCGGCCGAGCCCGTCCCGCCCGGCGTGGGCGTCGGCGTGACCGCGGCCGGCACGGACGGCGTGGGCGTCGCGGCCGGGCCGGTGGACGGCCCTGGTGACGGCGTCGGGCTCGGCGGCCGGGTCGCGGGACGTTCGTGCCGCGGCTCGCCGGCCGCCCGCCCGTCCCGGCGGTCCTTGCGGCCGGGAGCCTTGCCGGCCTCGCCCGGGGCCCGTCCGGCGACCTGGTCGGCCACCGTGCGGTCCACGATGACCTCGTAGATCACGATGCTCCCCATGCTGACGGTGAACACCAGGGCCGCGGCCCCGCCCACCCTGGCCCACCGCGGCCTCCTCCCGCGCAGGGTGACCGCCGTGCGTTGCTTCACCCTGTCGCCCGTGCGCTTGAGGTAATGCGTGTAGACGTCGGCGATGACGGTGCTGGCCACGCTCATCATCGCGGCGCCGATCACCGTCCCCGCCGTCCCCAGGTAGGAGGCCGCGACCGCGGCGGTGACCGCGGCCAGGGCGCTCCCCACGATCTGCGGCACGCTCAGCTCCAGCTTCCGCTGCTTGCCGCTCATAGCCAGGATCGTCCCCTCTTGTGGTGCGACGAAGGTGAACAAGCCACCTTGGCCCCCACAGGACGGGACGCCCACGGCGACGCGCGGCACTTTGCCGCGTCCTCGACCCGCCCTTGACGAGGGCGGGAACCGGTTGCCCCAGGCCGCGGGCGGCGGGGTCACCGCACGAGCGGAAGCCGGTTCACCCCCGTCATGGTCGGCGTGGGCATGAAGACCACCGGGTCGCCGGGATCGGTGCGCAGGACGCCGACCCGGTCGAGCAGGATGTTCAGCGCCACCCGCCCTTCCAGCCGGGCCAGGGGAGCGCCCAGGCAGAAGTGGATGCCCCGGCCGAAGGCGAGATGCGGGTTGGGGTCGCGGCCGGCGTCGAAGACGTCGGGGTCGGGGAACTGCCTGGGGTCCCGGTTGGCCGCGCCGAGCCAGAGCATGACCATCTTGTCGGCCGGGATCGTCACCCCGCCCAGCTCGACCTCGCGGGTGGTCGACCGGGCCAGCCCGGCGAACGGGGTGAACAGCCGCAACGACTCCTCGATCACGGCCGGCACGGTGGAGCGGTCGGCCCGTACCTTGTCCTGCTGCTCGGGGAAGGCGTCCAGGCACACCACCGTGTTGCCGAGCAGCATCGTCGTGGTGATGTGCCCGGCCAGCAGCAGCAGAATCGCGAAGTTGACGACCTGGTCCTCGGGCAGGCGCTCGCCGTCCACCTCGGCCTCGACCAGCTTGGTGAGCAGGTCGGCGCGGGGCCGCGCGCGGCGCTCCGCGGCGTGCCCGGCGAGGTAGTGCGTCATCTCCCGCCATGGTTTGAGGGTGTTGGCCACGTTCGCGCTCTGGTTCTCCACCGGCTCGGCGAGCGAGACCTTGGCATCGCGCTGGAACAGCCCGTCGGCCCACTGCCTGAACAGGGCCCGGTCGCTGCTCGGGACCCCCAGCAGCTCGGCGATGACGATGACGGGGAGCGGGTAGGCCAGGTCGGCCACCAGCTCCAGGCGGTCGCGGCCGTCGGCCGCGTCGAGCAGCTCGTGGGTGAGCTCGGCGATCCGCGGTTCGAGGTCCGCGACGACCTTGCGGGTGAACGCGCTGCTGACCAGCTTGCGCAGCTTGCCGTGCTCCGGCGGGTCGATCTGGGTGATGAACCCCTTCATCGAGAAGTCGTCGCCCTCCGGCAGCAGCCCCTTGGGGATCAGCCGCATGGTGTCGGAGGAGAACGTGCCGGGGTCGGCGAAGACGTCGTGCACTTCCTGGTAGCCGTGGACGTTGTACATCCCGGCGGCGGCGTCGTACTCGACGGACGGGCCCGATCGCGGCCCGTGCAGCCAGAAGTGCTGCTTGGAGATGTTGTACCATTCGACGATGTCGGACATCGCCTCTCCTTAGTCGTAGATCCACTTTCGGTAGGGCGGGATCAGTTCCTCGAGAATTGCGATGAACTCCGCCGCCGCCGCCTCCAGAACCTCGGCGGACGGCTGCACGGCGGGCTCGAAGGCGTGGCGCACGGTGAAGGCGAGCGCGTCCGCCTGCTCCTCCACGCTCAGCGCCGTCCCGACGGTGTCGATGCCGTCGAGCAGGTAGAAACCCGTGGAGGCGGCGCTCCACGTGTACCGGGGGTGCGGCATGTCGGGCCTGAGCAGGCCGTACCGCTCGGCCACCCGCTGGAACCGCTCGGCCGCGAGGACGTCGTGGCTGCGCAGCGGGTGCTTGACCAGTTTGCCCAGCAGCTCGATGTCGGTGGTGAACAGCGCCCGGAGCAGCGGCCTGCGGCTCATGGAGACGAAGGCCGCCCGCGAGAAACGATGCGGCAGCACCTGGGCGGGGTCGTGCCGCAGCAGCGCCGCGAACTCCTCCAGGACCTCGATGGACTCCCGCAGCAGCAGCGCCTCGAACAGCTCGTTCTTGGTCCGCCAGTGCAGGTAGATGGTGCCCTTGCCCACCCCGGCGCGGCCCGCGATGTCGTCGACGGTGACCCTCCGGTAGCCGTGACGCAGGAGCAGCTCGCCCGCGGCGTCGAGGATCCGGTCCGCCCTTTCCACCATGCGCTACACCTCGTGACTAGATATGAAATCTGGTCATCAGTCACGCTACGCCGCACCGGGGCCGCACACAAGGGACCGCTCAGCCCAGGACGGCCGGCCGCAGCTCGTCCTCGCACCACTGGCGGAAACCGGTGGGCGTGGTGGCGTCCGGGGTGCGCGGCTCGGCGTTGTCCAGCCCCTGGTTCTTGGCCTCCATCATGTCGGCCATCCCCTGGGCCATCGCCTCCGACCTGCCCTGCTCGGCCATCATGGCCCTGAACGCCGCCATCGGCACGTGCCGCAGGCCGACCGGCCGTCCCAGCACCTCGGACATGATCCGCGCCATGTCCTCGCCCGACACGTCCTCCGGACCGAGCACCGGGACGTCGGCCCGCCCGGTCCAGCCGCGGTCGAGCAGCAGCCCGGCGGCCACCGCCGCGATGTCGCGGGTGGCGCAGGCGGGAGCCTTCAGGTCACCGTGGATCGGCGAGAAGAACACGCCCTGCTCCCTGATCACCGCCGCCTGGTCGAGCAGGTTGTCCATGAACGAAGGCAGCGTCAGGGCCCGGTAGTGCACGCCCGTACCGGCGATCAGGTCGTCCATGGCCAGCGAGGCCGTCACGAGACCGGCGTTCAGCGGCAGGCCGCGGCCCAGGGCCGAGACCCCGACCACCCGGCCGACCCCGCGGCGCACGAACGCCTCGCAGGCCGGACGGCTGAAGTCCAGGTAGGCGGCGTCGAGGCTGACGGCCCGCGGATTCGGCGGAACGACCCAGAACACGGCGTCAGCGCCCGCGAACGCCTCCTCCACGACGCGGGCGTCGCCGTGCGAACCCGGCACGACCTCCACCCGCTCCCGCACGGGCGCAGGCAGACGGGCCGCGTCCCGCACGACGACGCGGACCGGCTCGTCCGCGGCCAGGACGAGGTCGAGAACCTGCCGGCCGATCCGGCCGGTGGGCGTGGTGATGACGATCAAGGAGAACTCCAGGGGGAATCGGGGATGTCGTGCTGGGGGGCACGGCCAGTCAACCGAGCGCGGCGGCGAACCTGAAGGACCGATCCGATCACCATTGATACCCTGCGGATATGAATGACCTGGAGGTCCGCGAGCTCCGCTACTTCGTGGCCGTGGCCGAGGAGCTGCACTTCGGGCGGGCCGCCGAGCGGCTGGGCATGGCGCAGCCCCCGCTGTCCCGGGCGATCCGCGAGCTGGAACGCCGGCTGGGCGTGCGCCTGCTGGAGCGCACCACGCGGCAGGTCACGCTCACCCCGCCGGGCGAGGTCTTCCTGCGCGACGCCAGGATCGCCCTCGACGCGGTCACCGCGGCGGCCCGCCGGGTCCGGCACGCGGCCCGTCCCGAGCCGGAGCTCCGGGTGGCGCTCAAGGCCGACTACGACGCCGGGCTGCTGCCGCGGATCCTCGCGGCCTACCGCGACGAGGAGGGCGCGCTCCCGGTCGAGCTGCTGCTGGGCGGGCGCAACGAGCAGGCCCCCGCCTTGCGCGACGGCCGGGCCGACGTCGCACTGCTGGCCACCCCCTTCGACGGCCGCGACCTCGACACCGAGCCGCTGCTGAGCGAGCCCCGCCTGGTCGCGCTGTCGGCCGCCGACCCGCTGGCCGCCCGGCCCGTCCTGGCCATGGCCGACCTGGCCGGGCGGCCGCTGCCCGACGGCACCCCCGCCGAGCGGGACGGCGCCGAACCCCTCCCCGGACACCGGCCGCGCCGCACCGGCCTGGACCTGGCCCAGATCTGCAACCTGGTGGAGCTGGGCAGCGCCGTCTGGTTCGTCCCCGTCTCGGTGGCGCGGCGCCACCCCCGGCCGGGCATCGCCTACCGGGAGGTCGCCGACCTGTCGCCGTCGGTGCTGGCCGTGGGGTGGCCGCAGGGGTCCCGCTCACCGGCCGTGGCCGCGTTCGTCCGCGCCGCCGTCGCCGTCGCGGTGGGTCTGGGCCCACTTCGTACGGGGGCGTAGCGGGATACCGGGGGAGGGCTCTGGAGCCGTACGTTCTCCCAGGTCGGGCGGCACCGCCCGGGAACCGGAGAAGACAGACGTGACAGCCCGATGGGGTGCCCGACATCACCAAAAGGGGCAGCCTGGCACAATTGGCGCCGTGCCGAAGGACGCTGGCAGGTGAGATCTCCCGCGAGGGGCGAGCCCCTGCGCTGGGGCGCCGAGATCGTGCTCGGGCTCTGCCGCTCGGCCGTCCTGGTTCTGCTGACCTGCCTGATGCCGATCGTCGGCGTCGTCGTCGGCCACTTCGGCGCCGAGCTGGCCTACTCCTGGTCGGCGAACCTGACCGCGCCCCCGTTCGTCGTGGCCCTGGCGCTGCTAGGGGAGACGCTGGTGGTGATCCTGTGGATCGCCGTGGCCCTGTGGGTGGTGCACCCGCTGACCAGCCGCACCTTCAGCCAGGCCGCTCGCCGGCTCGCCGCGCGCTGGCTCGGCCTGCGCATCGAGGTCGCCTACCGCACCCCCTCACCGGTCACCCGCATGGCCACCGGCCACTGGTGGGACGGCGAGGAGTACCACAAGTCCGAACGGGAGGCCCGGCGCCGCGCCCGGATGAACGCCCGCTTCCACGACCCCCAGCTGCACTGGGACGGGCTGTGGTGCGTGCTCGCCGGGCTGACCGTGCTGCCGGTCGCGGCCCTGCCGCTGGTCGGCCTGGCCGGCGGCGTCCACCTGACGCTCGTCCCCGGCTTCCGCGGCCTCGGCATCGCCCTGATCGTCGCCGGACTGGCCGCCGCGCCGTTCGCGTGGCGCGTCCTCGGCCCCCTGGCCGGCCGGTTCCTCGGCCCGATCCCGGACTCGCGGCTCGGCCGGCGGGTGGCGGAGCTGGAGGCCGTGCGCGCCGACCTGACCCAGACCCAGGCCGCCGAGCTCGAACGCATCGAGCGCGGCCTGCACGACGGGGCCCAGGCGCGGCTGGTCGGCATGGGCATGTCGATGCAGGCCGCAGAACACCTCCTGGAGACCGACCCCGCCGCCGCCCGCGCCATCCTGGCCGACGCCCGCGCCTCGTCGATCGCGGCGCTGGCCGAGCTGCGCTCGCTGGTCCGCGGCATCAACCCGCCGGTGCTCACCGAGCGCGGCCTGGTCGACGCCGTCCGGGCCCTGGCGCTCGACGCGCCCGTCGAGGTCGCCGTACGCAGTTCCGTGCCCGCGCGGCCCGAGCGTCCGGTCGAGTCCGCGGTCTACTTCGCCGTCGCCGAGCTGCTGGCGAACGTGGCCAAGCACGCCCGCGCCACCCGGGTGACCGTCGAGCTCGGCTACGAGCCGCAGGCACGGACACTCACCGCGACCGTCACCGACGACGGCGCCGGCGGCGCGACCGCGTCCTCCGGCTCCGGACTGGACGGCGTCAGGCGCCGGATGGCCGCCTTCGGCGGCCGTCTGGAGATCGACAGCCCCCTCGGGGGTCCCACCCACGTCTCAGTGGCGGTGCCGTGCGAATTGTCATAGCCGAGGATCTCTTCCTGCTCCGCGACGGGCTCGTCCGTCTCGTCCAGGCGTACGGGCACACCGTCGTCGCGGCCGTCGACTCCGGGCCCGCGGCGCTCGAAGCGCTGGTCGGCAACCGTCCCGACGTGGCGATCGTGGACGTACGGCTGCCGCCGACCTTCTCCGACGAGGGGCTCCAGGCCGCGCTCGCCGCCCGCCGCGAGGTGCCGGGCCTGCCCGTGCTGATCCTCTCCCAGCACGTGGAGCAACTCTACGCCCGCGAACTGCTGGCCGACGGCCAGGGCGGCGTCGGCTACCAGCTCAAGGACCGCGTACTCGACGCCGGCCAGTTCATGGACGCGCTCGTCCGCGTCGCCGACGGCGGCACGGCGCTCGACCCGACGGTGGTCGCGAAGCTGCTCGGCCGCCCCGCCCACGCCGACCCCCTCGCCACCCTCACCGAACGCGAACGCTCGGTGCTCGAACTGATGGCCGAGGGCCTGTCGAACGCGGCGATCGCGGCCCGGCTGTTCCTCAGCGAGGGCGCCATCAGCAAGTACACGACCACGATCTTCGCCAAGCTCGGCCTCGCCGCCGACGACGACACCAACCGCCGGGTGCGCGCCGTCCTCACCTACCTGGGCGCCACCGGCCCCTAATGCTCGGCGACGCGCTCCGCCCGGGACGGCAGGAGCAACGCGGTCACCACCACCGCCACCGACAGGACCGCGCCCACCACGAACGCCAGCCGCATGCCGCCGAGGGTCGCCAGCGCCTGCGTGAGACCCTCGGCCCGCAGGGTGTCGGCCCGCGCGCTCATCACGGTGACCACCAGCGCGGTGCCGATCGCCGCGGCGACCTGCTGCAGCGTGCTCAGGATCGAGCTGCCGTGCGGGTACAGGTGCGGCGGGACCGCCCCGAGGCCCAGCGTGAAGACCGGGGTGAACGTCGCGGCCAGGCTCACCATGAGCAGCGCGTGCAGGCCGAGCAGCTGCCAGTAGGGCATCGTCATCGTGACCTGGGTGAACCCGGCCAGCGCGAGCATGATCCCGATCGCGCCGGGGATGACCAGCACCCGGCCGCCGTGGTTGTCGAACAACCGGCCGACGGCCGGGCCGAGCAGGCCCATCGCCAGGCCGCCCGGCATCACCAGCAGCCCCGTCTCCAGCGGGCTGAGCGCCCGGACGTTCTGCAGGTAGAGAGGCAGCAGGATCATCGACCCGAGCATCGCCATGAAGGCCACCGACATCAGGACGAGCGCCACCGTGTACGTGCGGTGGCGCAACGTGCGCAGGTCCATCAGCGGCGCGCCGCGCCTCTGCAGCACGAGCTGGCGCACCACGAAGACGGCGATGGTGACCAGCCCGGCCGCAGTGATCGCGGAGGCGACGCGCACGTCCCCGCCCTCGAACCGGCTGAGCCCGTAGACCAGGCCGCCGAAACCGGCCGCCGCCGTCACCACGCTGAACCAGTCGATCGTGCCGACCTCGGGCTCGCCGGTGTTCCTGAGCTGCCGCAGGCCGCTCCACGTGATCAGCCCGGCGATCGGCAGCACCACCGCGAACAGCAGCCGCCACGACCCGAAGTGCAGGATCACCCCGGAGATCGCCGGCCCCATGGCCGGGGCGACGGAGATCGCCAGCGTCACGTTGCCCATCACCCGCCCCCGGTCCTTCTCCGGCACGACCTGCATCAGCGTGGTCATCAGCAGCGGCATCATCACGGCCGTGCCGGACGCCTGGACGATCCGGGCCCCCAGCAGCACCCCGAACACCGGCGCGACCGCGGCCAGCGCCGTGCCCAGCAGGAACAGCCCCATGGCGGTGGTGTACGCCGTCCGGGTGGTGACCCGCTGCAGGAACCAGCCGGTGATCGGGATGACCCCGGCCATGGTGAGCATGAAGGCCGTGGAGAGCCACTGCGCGGTCTGCTCGGTGATGTGCATGGCGTCCATCAGCCGGGGGATCGCATTGATCATGATCGTCTCGTTGAGCACGACCACGAACGTCGCCAGCACCAGCAACCGGATCACGGCGGGCGTACGCCCCGAACCGGCGGACACGCCCTCGGTGGATGATTCGAGTTGTGGGCTGGACACGGTACCTCTATCGGTCTGGGGCCTGACCTCGTCACGGCCGGCCTGGCGGTTGTCGGTCTCGTCAGCAGTCCTCGTCACCCCCATACTGACCACCCCCACCGACGAAACTCATCGCCGCGTCCCGCCGGCCCTGGATCCTGGCCCCGGATCCTGGCCCTGGATCCGAACGGTCACCGATCGCCGGGTACACGTACCCCTCCTCGGCCATCTCCTCCAGGTCGCTGAAAAGCTCGATCGCGTCCGGCAGCCGCAACGTGACCTCGGCTCCACCGTTGATGTCCAAGATCGGAGTACCTCCGTACCGGAAATGGTCATGCGCGGCCTTGCAGCGGAACCGTGGCGGAGGGGGAGCTGAACGTGCTCACGGTGGCGCGAAAGTCCGCGGGCTCGGTGTCGCCGCACCTCGGGCTGAATCACTGCCCGGAAAGCAAAATGTGGAGGCCCGGTTGAACCGGTGCCTCCACATGTGTGAGGTGTGTGTCCGAGGGGGGACTTGAACCCCCATGCCCATCACTGGGCACTAGCACCTCAAGCTAGCGCGTCTGCCTATTCCGCCACCCGGACTTGGTGCCTGCACGCGGGACCGTCATCTCGCGTCGGCTCCGTAAGGTTAGCAAACTCTGGGGGGTGAGTCATACCAAGTATCGGCACAGGGGAGAGGTGCCGCCTCTCCTGCGGCTCGCCGCCGGCCCCGCCGGACCGTCCGGATGACCCTCCCAGGTGTCTTCCGTGAAGCGGGCCCGCGTGTCCTTGGCCATTTTCGGGGTCTCTGCTGAAAAGCCCTTGCGGCAACTTTGGGTGCTGCTACGGTTACGGATCGTTGAGGGGTGAGTCCACGGACCGGCCTCACGACGTGAGGCCGGTTCCGGAAGCTGGGAGGTCACGTGGCACGCACGAAGGTCGGGCAGTCGAGGGCGTCGTCCCTCGCTGTGCGCCGCGTGCCCACGACGCTCCCGGAGCAGGACACGACCACCGAGCGGGCCGACCGGATGGCGCGGTTCGCGGCCGGTGCCCGCAGGGTTGTCGTGCGGGCAGTCACCATGGGCGCCCTCGTGGCGGCCGGATGGCTGCTCGCCGTCGTGTTCGGAGCCATGTCCGCCGCTCCGGCGGCCGCGGATGCCACCGTGGCCACCACAGGAGCCGCCGACGCGGCCCCCGCTCCCCTTTCGGTTCCCGCCTACCTCTCGGCGTCGGACAACGCCGAGGCGATGGCGGGCCGCACCGTGGACGGTCTCAACAGCCAGCAGGATCCTGGTCTGCCACCACCATCCTCCGCCGGAAAGATCTTGGACACCGATGGACTGGTGCCCAACGGTGGTGGCAGCGGCCCGTTCGGGCCCGGTATGGGGGATGTCGCGAGGTCCGGTGTCGACCCGCGGCTGCAGTACCAGTCCGCCGTCATGGCGCGCGTGCTGCCCCCCGTCGTCCGCACAGCGGCGGACGACCCTTCCTTCTCACCTGACTGATCCCGCCATCTCAACACGCCCCGGACGTCCCGTCCGGAGAGCGACGGCGGAGCGTGGTCAGATCCCCTCCGCCGGCGGGTGAGACGTCAGTCAACCTGTTCGCGAATCCGAGGCCACCGTTGTGTGCGACCTCGCACGGCCTCGGCTGCCCGCGAACCGTTTCAGGTATCCCCCCAAGAACCACTAGGAGCATTCACCATGCGTACGTGGGCTAGAGCATCTACTCCTGCGGCCCTTCTGGCGGTCGCGGTCATGTCGTTCGGCAGCAGCGCGGCCATCGCCGACACCTCGGGGGACTCCTCCGTCGGCGGCGGCAACCAGGTCAACCTGCCGATCAACCTGCCCATCGACATCAGCGGCAACGCCGTCGGCGCGGCCGGCCAGTCGTCCGCCGGTTCCCAGGGCGGTGCCTCGGTCGAGAACGTCGGCCCGAGCGACATCCCCAACCGCACCTCCGGAAACTCCAGCGTGCTGGGCGGCAACCAGGTCAACGCGCCGATCACCGCGCCGCTGAACGCCTGCGGCAACGCGGTCTCCCTGTTCGGCAAGTCGGACGCGGGCTGCCGGGGCGGCGCGACCGTCCACAACAAGGGCAAGGGCGGCGCCGGGGGCAACCAGACCTCGGGCGACTCCAGCCTCATCGGCGGGAACCAGCTCACGGCGCCGATCACGGCTCCGATCAACGCCTGCGGCAACGCGCTGGCCATCTTCGGCGACGCGACCGCGGGCTGCAAGGGCGGCGCCTCCGTGCACAACAGCGGCGTCGGCAACGCGGGCGGCAACCGTACGTCCGGGCGCTCCTCCGCGCTGGGCGGCAACCAGGTGATCGCGCCGGTCAACGGGCCGATCAACATCTGCGGGAACGCGGTGGCGGTGTTCGGCCGGGCGTTCGCGGGCTGCCAGGGCGGCGCCAGCGTCACCAACTCGGGCGGCGGCGGCTGGCTGCACCACATGGCCGCGCCGGGCTCCACGGGCAACGACACCGACGGGCGTTACGGCGCGGGCAGCGGCAACCAGGTGATCGCCCCTGTCACCCTGCCCATCACGGCCTGCGGCAACGCCGTCGGCAACGCGGTGGCCAACTGCCGCGGCGGCGCGACGGTGCTGAACACCCGCGCCGGTTCGGGGGCGGGCGGCAACACCACCTCCGGGCGTTCTGGCGTGCTGAGCGGCAACCAGGTGATCGCGCCGATCACGGCTCCGATCAACGTGTGCGGCAACGCGGTGGCCGCGTTCGGCAAGGCGTTCGCCGGGTGCAGGGGCGTCGTCTCGGTCAAGAACGGCGGCCGGGGCGCCGGCGGCAACCACACCTCCGGGCAGTCGGGCGTCGGGGCGGGCAACCAGGTCGTGGCCCCGATCACCGCGCCGCTCAACGTCTGCGGCAACGCGGCCGCGGTGCTCGGCGCCTCCACCGCCCACTGCAAGGGTGGCGCGGCCGTCTGGCCGCACAACGGTGTGGGCGGCGGCGGCAACACCACCTCCGGGCGTTCTGGCGTGCTGAGCGGCAACCAGGTGATCGCGCCGATCACGGCCCCGGTCAACGTCTGCGGCAACGCCGTGGCCGTGCTGGGCGACGCCGCGGCGGGCTGCCTGGGCGGCTCGCACGTCGGCAAGCCGGGCAACCCGGGCGGCGGCTACAACCAGTTCCTGCGTTCCACCGGCCACCAGGCCGCGGCCAAGAGCGGGCTGCTGCCCGCGGTGCCCGCCGTCCCGGCGCTCAACGGTGTCAACGGCACCGGCGCCGTGCCCGGGCTGCCCGACGTCGGCGGCCTGCCGAAGGCGGGCGGCCTGCCGGTTCCCGGCAACGTGACGCAGCAGCTCCAGGGTTCTGGCCTGCCGATCGGCGGCGGCCTGTCCTCGTTGCCGCTCGTGGACGACGCGTCCAAGACCCTGGGTCTGCCCGCCCTGCCCGAGCTGCCCGGCCTTCCCGGCCAGGCACAGGCTCCGGCGCAGGGTCCGGCGCAGGCCAGGCCCGGCGAGGTGGACATGCCGGCCAGGTCCTGGGAGAAGCGGGTGCCCGTCCGGCCCGGCAAGCGTCACATGGCCGACAGGTCCGACAACGTGCGCAGGGGGCCGGGCCGCCCCTCGTCGCCGCTCTCCCCGGCCACCGACCTGCTCTCCTCCACCCCGGTCGGCGGCGCCGTGACCTCCGCCACCGGCGGCCTGCCGGTCGGCAACCTGGGCCTGATGAGCGCCGCCCAGCCCGCCGGTCTCACCGGGATGAACTCCAGCTCGCTGCTCGCGCTGCTGCTCGGCTCGATGTTCGCCGCCTCGGCCACGCTGTTCGCGACCGCCCGCCGGTTCCGGTTCGGCCGTAAGTAGATATACGGCATAGGTCGGTAACCACAGATACCGCTACCGCTCCACCGCCTGGGAGCGGTAGGCGATAGATGCTTTGCCCGTTCCGGGGGCGCGGCCCGGAGCGGGCAAAGCCATGTCCAGGCTCAGAGCGTGCTGCGGACACGGATGACCTTGCGTCGCAGCCGTACGTGCCGGCTCCCGTCGGGGTGCACCCGCACCCGCGCGAGCTCCCACTGGCCGTACTCTGCGTGTTCGGTCAGCAGTTGACGTGCGGCTTCGCGAGTGAGGTCGCGCGGAATGAAGATATCCATGTAGGAGTAGTCGAGCACAACGATTAGTCTCCAGGGTGAGTCAGGGCGCCATGCCGCTCGATGGGGCTTATTCTGCGTGCTTGTGGGTGGACCCGGAAGCTAGTGGGTAGCCCGGGGGAAGGAAATTTCCGCGAGTCGGGTTACCTTTCAGATCTATGCCGACTCCCGGCAGGGGGATTGCAAGCGAACAGTGAGGTAGGAAGCAGCGTGCCAGCCAAGAACGGCAGCTCCGGCGGAACACGCCTGGTGATCGTCGAGTCGCCCGCCAAGGCGAAGACGATCGAGAAATACCTCGGCGCCGGCTACACGGTCGAGTCCAGCATCGGCCACATCCGTGACCTGCCGGAGCGGGCCGACGACATCCCCGAGGCCTTCAAGAAGGAGTCCTGGGCGCGCCTTGGCGTGAACGTCGAGCACGAGTTCGAGCCGCTGTACGTCGTCAACCCTGACAAAAAGGCGCAGGTCAGCAAGCTGCGGCAGCTGTTGAAGGGTGCTGACGAACTCTACCTGGCCACTGACGAGGACCGGGAGGGCGAGGCGATCGCCTGGCACCTGCGCGAGGTGCTCAAGCCGACCGTGCCCGTCCACCGCATGGTGTTCCACGAGATCACGCCGCAGGCGATCCGCGACGCCGTCGCGAACCCGCGCGACCTCAACCTCCGCCTGGTCGACGCCCAGGAGACCCGCCGCATCCTCGACCGGCTCTACGGTTACGAGGTCAGCCCGGTCCTGTGGAAGAAGGTCAAGCCGCGGCTGTCGGCCGGCCGGGTGCAGTCGGTGGCGACACGGCTGGTGGTGGAGCGTGAGCGGGAGCGCATGGCGTTCACCTCCGCCCACTACTGGGACCTGCAGGCGCTGTTCGACTCGGGCAAGCCCGAGGAGCGGCCGCGTGACTTCACCGCGACGCTGACCTCGGTCGACGGCAAGAGGGTGGCCCAGGGGCGCGACTTCGCCAGCACCGGGCAGCTCAAGACGGCCGGCGTGCTGCACCTGTCCGAGGCCGCCGCCGGTGAGCTGGCCGGTCGGCTCCAGGGCACGTCGTTCTCGGTCAGGTCCGTCGAGCGCAAGCCGTACACGCGCAAGCCGTACGCGCCGTTCCGGACGACCACATTGCAGCAGGAGGCCAGCCGGAAGCTGGGCTTCTCCGCCAAGTACACGATGCAGGTCGCCCAGCGGCTGTACGAGCAGGGCTTCATCACCTACATGCGTACCGACAGCATCACGCTGTCGGAGACCGCGATCGCCGCCGCCCGCTCGCAGGCCATCAAGCTCTACGGCGCCGCGTACGTGCCCGACAAGCCGCGCGTCTACAGCAGCAAGGTCAAGAGCGCGCAGGAGGCCCACGAGGCGATCCGGCCCTCCGGCGAGGAGTTCCGCACGCCGGGCGAGACCGGGCTGTCCGGCGACATGTTCCGCCTCTACGAGCTGATCTGGCAGCGCACCGTCTCCTCGCAGATGAAGGACGCGGTCGGCGAGTCGATCAGCGTCAAGGTCGGCGGCCGTTCGGCGTCGGGCGAAGAGGTCGAGTTCAGCGCCTCGGGCCGGACGATCACCTTCTACGGGTTCCTCAAGGCGTACGTGGAGGGGGCCGACGACCCCTCGACCGACCGCGACGACTCCGAGAAGCGGCTGCCCAACCTGGCCGAGGGCGACGCGCTGACCGTGTCGCGGCTCGACGTGGCCGCCCACTCCACCAAGCCGCCCGCCCGCTACACCGAGGCCTCGCTGGTCAAGGAGATGGAAGACCGCGAGATCGGGCGGCCCTCGACGTACGCGTCGATCATCGGCACGATCCTCGACCGCGGCTACGTGTTCAAGAAGGGCACCGCGCTGGTGCCGTCCTTCCTGGCCTTCGCCGTGGTCAACCTGCTTGAGCAGCATTTCGGCAACCTGGTCGACTACGACTTCACGGCCGAGATGGAGAAGGTGCTCGACGACATCGCCAACGACCGCGCCGAGCGGGTGCCCGAGCTGCAGCGTTTCTACTACGGCGCGGGCGACGGCGACGAGGGCCTGAAGGAGATGGTCACCGACCTCGGTGACATCGACGCCAAGGAGATCAGCTCGTTCCCGATCAAGGGGACGGACATCGTCCTGCGGGTCGGGCGTTACGGGCCGTACCTGGACAGAGACGGCGCGCGGGTCAACGTGCCCGAGGACACCACGCCCGACGAGCTGACGGCGGAGAAGGCCGAGGAGCTGTTCTCGCGGCCGACCGGCGACCGCGAGCTGGGGCGCGACCCCGTGAGCGGGCACATGGTCGTGGCCAAGGACGGCCGCTACGGGCCGTACGTGACGGAGATCCTGCCCGAGCCGGCCGAGGACGAGACGCCGAAGAAGCGGACGAAGAAGGCAGACGCCCCCAAGCCGCGCACCAGCTCCCTGTTCAAGACGATGTCGCTGGACACGATCACCCTCGACGACGCGCTCAAGCTGCTGGCCATCCCCCGGGTGGTGGGCGAGCTCGACGGCGAGGAGGTCGTGGCGCACAACGGGAAGTTCGGGCCGTACATCAAGAAGGGCACCGACTCCCGCTCGCTCACCTCGGAAGAGGACCTGCTGACGGTCACGATCGAGCAGGCCAAGGAGCTGTTCGCGCAGCCCAAGCAGCGCGGCCGGCGGGCCGCGGCGGCGGCGCCGCTGCGGGAGCTGGGCGACGATCCGGCGTCGAAGAAGCCGGTCGTGGTCAAGGAGGGGCGTTTCGGCCCCTACGTGACCGACGGCGAGACGAACGCGTCGCTGCGCAAGGGCGACACGGTCGAGGACATCACCATCGAACGGGCCGCCGAGCTGCTGGCCGAGCGCCGCGATCGGGCGCCCGCGCCGAAGAAGACCACGCGCAAGGCCCCGGCGAAGAAGACGACCGCGAAGAAGCCGGCGGCCAAATCGTAAGTAGCATCGACGTGTGATCGTGCTGGTCTTCGTCGCTCTCGTCGTGGGGGCGCACTTTTATCTGTGGCATCGGATGGTGCGCTCCGCGACCCGCCCCGGGCGTGCCCGCAAGGCGCTGACCTGGGGCCTGGTCGGGCTCGTCCTGCTCGTGGTGGCCGCGTTCGCGGGCACGCGGATGGAGCTGGGCAACTGGCTGACCTGGCCGGGCTACCTGTGGGTGGCGCTGATGTTCTACCTCGTGGTGTTCCTGCTGGTGCTGGAGGTGCCGCGGGCCGTCGCGTCGATGCTCATCCGCAGGGGCGAGCGCAGGGCGGTGGCCGCCAAGGAGCCGGTCCCGGTCGTGGCGAGCCCGGTGCAGGAGCCGGTCCCGGCGGTGGCGTCCGCCCCCGCGCCGTCCGAACCCGCCACTGAGCCCGCCACTGAGCCCGCCACTGAGCCCGCCACTGAGCCCGCCACTGAGCCCGCCACTGAGCCCGCCACTGAGCCCGCCACTGAGCCCGCCACTGAG
>NZ_JBEXYK010000007.1:0-33176 GCF_040630865.1 Nonomuraea sp. NPDC005730 | reverse complement strand
AGCCCGCCGCTGCGCCCGTGACCGCGCCGACCATGAGCAGGCGGCTCTTCCTGGGACGCACCACCGCGGCGGTGGCCGGGGTCGGCGCGCTCGGCACGGTCGGTTACGGCATGACCAGCGCCCTGGGCGACCCGGTGCTGGAGCCGGTGCGGGTCCGGCTGCCCAAGCTCGACCCGAGGCTGAACGGCCTGCGCTTCGCCGTGGTGAGCGACATCCACCTGGGCCCGCTCACGGGCGTCGGCCACACCGAGCGCATCGTCAGGATGATCAACGGCCTCCGTCCCGACGTGGTGGCCATCGTGGGCGACCTGGTGGACGGGTCCGTGGCCCAGTTGGGTGCCCTCGCCAAGCCGCTCAAAAGCCTTGAGTCCCGCTACGGGGCATATTTCGTGACCGGTAATCACGAGTACTACACCCAGAACGGCCCCCAGGAATGGATCGAGGAGCTGGACCAGCTCGGCGTTCGCTCGTTGCGTAACGAGCGCGTGGAGATCAGCCACCAGGGCGCCGTACTGGACCTGGCCGGGGTGAACGACCTCAACGGCGAGGCCGTGGGCGACGGGCCCGACTTCGCCAAGGCGCTCGGCGGACGGACGCCTGGGCGGTCCACCGTGCTGCTCGCGCACCAGCCCGTACAGGTGGACCAGGCGGCCGGCTTCGGCGTCGACCTGCAGTTGTCGGGGCACACGCACGGCGGGCAGATCGCGCCGTTCAACCTGGTGGTGGGCCTGCAGCAGCCCGTCGTGTCGGGCCTGGCCACGATCGACGGCGTGCAGGTGTACGTCACCAGGGGCGCGGGGTTCTGGGGGCCGCCGGTACGGGTCGGCGCGCCGCCGGAGATCACTATGCTTGAGCTGCGCTCCTGACTTTGCGCGACGCGGTCGCCACATGGTGTCATCTTGGCGTAGTATCCGACCGGATACTCGCAGGAGGTGAGCATGGTGTCCTCCCCGGCCGAAGGGGCGTTGCGCCAGGCGGCTTCGCTCGCGCCCGACGTCGCCTTCTGGGCCAGGCGCGGCGGGCTGCTGTTCAGGCAGGCGCGCCACGCGGCGAGCATGAACCAGAAGGCGCTGGCCAGCAGGAGCGGCACCTCGCGGACCACGCTGTCGGCCTACGAGCACGGCAGGAAGTCGCCCACGCTGGAGACGGCCGGGCGCATCCTCGACGCGGCCGGGTTCCGGCTGGCCCTTGAGCCCAAGGTCGAGTTCGCCGTGAAGTCGGCGGGCGGGCGCAGCTTCCACGTCCCGAGCCGCTTGAGCCGGCTGCCGGTGGCGGCGGCGCTGGGCGTCCTGCGGTTCGGCGGCCGGGTCTACGACCTGGCCGACCGCGGCCAGCGCCGGGCGGCCTACTCGGCGCTGCTGAGCGAGGGCGGCCCCGCCGACCTGCTCGACCACGTCGACGGCGCGCTGCTCGTCGAGCTCTGGGGCGAGCTGGCCCTGCCGGCCGCCGTCCGTGCCGCCTGGTTCCCTCTGGTGGAGGAGATCAGGCAAGAGGCCGGAGTAATGAATTGACGATGTTTTCGGTGGCATATTCCACACGGGTAACCTGCACGCCGACCCGCGAACGTAATACCCTCAGCCACGGACAAGCGGGTAATTCCGCGTTGTCTCCTGACTTCCCATGTCCGGCCGACACCTGGATACGCTGAAAACATGACTGCCCCTAGACGCGCTGCACATGTGCTGGCCCATGCGCCGTTCCGCCGGCTCTGGACGGCCATGTCGGTGTGCAGTCTGGGCGACTGGCTCAACATCCTGGCCCTGACCGCCCTCGCCGGAAACCTCAACCAGGGCGACTACCGCATGCAGTCGCTGGCCGTGGGCGGCGTGTTCATCGCCAAGATGTTGCCCGCGGTGCTGCTCGGGCCGCTGGCCGGGGTGTTCGCCGACCGGTTCGACCGGCGGCTGACCATGTTCACCGCGGACCTGGCCAGGTTCGCGGTCGTGTTGTCGATCCCCGTCATCGGCACCTACCAGTGGGTGATCGTCGCGACCGTCCTGGTCGAGTGCGTCAACCTGTTCTGGGTCCCGGCCAAGGACGCCACGGTGCCCAACCTGGTGCCCAAGGACCAGCTCGAATCCGCCAACCGGCTCAACCTGCTGGTCACCTACGGCAGCGCGCCGATCGCGGCCCTGCTGTTCGCCGCGCTGTCCCTGGTCGGCGACATGGGGCGCAGCGTCCTGCCGCTGCTGAACGGCATGGACCCGACCGCTCCGGCGCTGATCGTCAACTCCCTGGCCTACCTGGTGTCGGCCTTCCTGATCTTCACGTTGCGCGGCATCCCCAAGCGCGACGGCGCGATCTCGACGCCCTCGGTGCTCAAGCAGGTCGTCGAGGGCTGGCGATTCGTGGGCGGCAACCGGCTCGTGCGCGGCCTGATCATCGGCATGCTCGGCGCGTTCGCCGCGGGTGGGGCCGTGGTCGGCGTGGCGAAGATCTACGTGGTGGCCCTCGGCGGCGGCGACGCGGCCTACGGCGTCGTGTTCGGCGCGGTCTTCGTCGGCATGGCGCTGGGCATGTTCGTCGGCCTCAGGCTGCTGCACGGGTTGTCGCGGCGGCGGCTGTTCGGCCTGGCCATCACCGTGGCCGGGGTGGTGCTCGTGGCCATCGCGCTGATCCACAACCTGCCGATCGTGGTCATGCTGACCGTGCTGCTCGGGGCGTGCGCGGGCATCGCGTGGATCATCGGCTACACCCTGATCGGGCTGGAGGTCGAAGACGCGCTGCGCGGGCGCACGTTCTCGTTCCTGCAGTCCACGGCGCGGGTCACCCTGCTGCTCGTGGTGGCGGTGGCCAACCCGCTGGCGGCGCTCTTCGGCGCCCACCAGCTCGGCCTCGGCACCATCGCCTACCGCTTCGACGGCACCAACCTGGTGCTGGTCATCGGCGGCGGGCTCGCGATGGCCGTCGGGATCCTGGCGCTGCGCCACATGGACGACAGGCAGGGCGTCTCGCTGTCGGCCGACCTGATCGCGGCGGTGCGCGGCGAGCGTTATCCCGCCGAGCCGGCCGAGCACGTGCCTGGGCTGTTCATGGCGTTCGAGGGCGGCGAGGGCTCGGGCAAGACGACCCAGTCGCGGCTGATCGCCATCTGGCTGCGCGACCAGGGCTACGACGTGGTCCAGACACGGGAGCCCGGCTCAACCAAGATCGGCATGCGGTTGCGGGCCATCCTGCTCG
Source organism: Nonomuraea sp. NPDC005730 (assembly GCF_040630865.1). Taxonomy (NCBI): domain Bacteria; kingdom Bacillati; phylum Actinomycetota; class Actinomycetes; order Streptosporangiales; family Streptosporangiaceae; genus Nonomuraea; species Nonomuraea sp. NPDC005730. Next base: position 29,996 of record NZ_JBEXYK010000007.1, on the reverse strand, counting down.
ACGCGGCCGAGCGAGGTCTGTCGGCCCGTTCGGAGGCCCTGCTCTACGCGGCCGACCGGGCCGAGCACGTCGAGAAGGTGATCCGCCCGGCGCTTTATCGGGGCTCGCTGGTGATCAGCGACCGCTACGTCGACTCGTCACTGGCCTACCAGGGCGCCGGCCGGGCGCTCGATCCCGAGGACGTGTCCAAGATCAACGCTTGGGCGACGGGCGGCCTCGTGCCGCATCTGACCGTGCTCATCGACACGCCGCCCGAAGTGGGGCTGACCCGGCTGGGCGGGGCGGCCGACCGCATCGAGTCCGAGCCCTTGGAGTTCCACCAGCGGGTGCGCAAGGAGTTCCGCGCGCTGGCCGCCGCCGATCCCGGCCGCTACCTCGTGGTCGACGGCACGATGCCGCCCGAGGTGCTGACCCGCCAGATCCAGGACCGCATCCGCGAGATCCTGCCCGACCCGGTGCCCCGGGAGTCGGAAGACGCCACGGGCACGATGCCCGCCATCCGCGACTAGCCTTACGCCGTGACAGTTTTCGATGACCTCGTCGGGCAGGACCAGGCGATCTCCGTGCTGTCGCGGGCCGCTGCGGCGGCCGGCGAGGCCGTCAAGGGCGGTCGCGGCGCCGGCATGACGCACGCCTGGCTGTTCACCGGCCCGCCTGGCTCGGGCCGGGAGCAGGCCGCGCGTGCCTTCGCCGCCGCGCTGCTGTGCCCCGACGCCGGTTGCGGCCACTGCGACCAGTGCCACCAGGTGCTGATCGGCTCCCACCCCGACCTGGAGTCCGTACGTCCTGAGGGGCTGTCCTACAGCGTCAAGCAGACCCGCGAGCTCATCCTGCGGGCCGCGGGCGCCCCCACCCAGGGCCGCTGGCGGGTCATCCTGTTCGAAGACGCCGACCGCGCCACGGAGTCGGCGGCCAACGCCCTGCTCAAGGCCATCGAGGAGCCGCCGCCGCGCACGGTCTGGCTGCTGTGCGCGCCGGCTCCCGACGACCTCATGATCACCATCAGGTCGCGCTGCCGCCAGGTCACGCTGACCACGCCGTCCACCGAGGCCGTCGCGCACGTGCTGGCCACGCGCGACAGCGTGCCGTGGGAGACCGCCGCCTTCGCCGCGCGGGCCGCGCAGGGGCACATCAGCAGGGCGCGGTCACTGGCCCTCGACGAGGGCGCCCGTCACCGGCGGGAGGCCGTGCTCGGCATCCCGCGCTCGCTGACCGGGGTGGGCGAGTGCGTGTCCGCCGCCGAACGCCTGGTCAAGACGGCCGAGGAAGAGGCCGCGGCGGCCACGGCCGCGCTCAACGAGAACGAGACGGCCGAGCTGCGCAAGCTCTACGGCGAGGGGTCCACGGGCAAGGGGCTCAACCGGGGGCTGGTGCGCGGCGGGGCGGGCGCGCTCAAGGAGCTGGAGGACCGGCAGAAGTCCCGGGCCACCCGCATCAAACGGGATTCGCTCGACGCCGCGCTGCTGGAGCTGGTGTCGTTCTACCGCGACGTGCTGGCCATGCAGTTCGGGGCGGGGGTGGAGCTGGCCAACGACGACATCCGGTTCGATCTCGACCAGCTCGCCAGGTCGTCCACGCCGGAGGAGACGCTGCGGCGGATCGACGCGATCATGCGGTGCCGGGAGCGGCTGGGGGCCAACGTCAATCCGCAGATGGCGGTGGAGGCGATGATGTTGTCGCTGCGCGGGGCGGCCTGAGCCGACCCCGGCCACAGCCTGTGGTGGCTGCTCGGGCTGCTCGGGGCTTCGCCTGGGGTGGCTTGCCGCAGGGGCCTGGCTGCGGCGGCCTGCGGTAGGGGTGGCGTCGAGCCCGGCGATTAGGCACTTGTTGAGCCGACCTGAGCGAGGTTGCCGGTGCTCCGCCTGCTGGGTGGCTCGATGCGGGGCCGGTGGTGCCGTCGTTGTGCTGGTGGCGGTGTGCGGGGTTCGGCGCCGTCCGAGGGGTGACCTGGTGGGAGACGCTGTGCGGACGGTGTGCGGCTTCCGCCTTCTCGCTTTTCAGGAGAGCGAAAAGATAGCTGGGTGACCGGAGCAGCAAGTGAGCCCGCGAAGCGTCTCTGTAGCGTGGAAGTCGAACTGCTCTCCCAACAACAGGCCCTGGCGCGGCAACGGGTCGATGTGGCATCGATCTTCGCCGAGCATCATGTGGGCCTCGTGCGGCTCGCCCTGATCATGGTCGGCGATCAGGCCACCGCCGAAGACGTCGTACAGGAGGCGTTCGCACGTACGCACGCCGGCCGGGCCCGCCTGCGCGATGCCGACAAGGCGCTGGCCTACGTGCGTTCCGCCGTGCTCAACGGGTGCCGGTCCGTCCTGCGCAGACGGGCGACGGTGTTCCGGCGGGCGGTGCCCTACGAGCCGCCGGTCTGGTCGGCGGAGAGCGCCGCGCTGCTGGGCGAGGAGCGGCGCGAGGTGCTGCTCGCCCTGCGCGAGCTGCCGCGCAGGCAGCGTGAGGCGCTGACCCTGCGCTACTACTTCGACCTGTCCGACCAGGAGGTCGCCGCGACCATGGGCGTCAACGCGAGCACGGCCAGGTCCACGATCGCGCGAGGGCTCGCCGCCCTCGGCCGGGCGCTTGGAGAGGAATCATGAACAGCCCGATGGAGGACAGACTTCGTGCCGCGCTCGTCGAGGCCGGTGCGACCGTGGACACCGGCGCGCTCAAGCCGCTGCGCACGCCCGAGCGGCGCCGGAGCCGGGTGGATCTCCGGCTGGTGAGCGCGGCCGTGGCGGTGGTGCTCGCGGGGGCGACGACCGCCGTCTGGCTGGGGGTTCGGGGAGACGAGCACGTGGTGACGCTGGCCGCCCCCACCGATGGGCAGGCCGCTTCAGAGTTGACGATCTATCTCTGTTCGAGGTCGGCCAGTGGGAAGGTGCCGTCCTGCAAGGGGCAGGACGTCACGCTTGAGCAGGCAAAGTCGATCGAGGCGGCGGCAAAGGAGGTGCCCGGCGTCGTCTCGGTTACGTTCCTGGACCGAGAGGCGGTCTTCGCCGCTTTCCGACAGGAATTCGCGCACAATCAGCAGGTGCTCGACGCGGTGACAGCCGACGACCTGCGTGCATCGTTCCGGCTGCGACTTGAGCCCGGCACGAATCCGATGAAGGCGAAGCAGGCGCTCGCCCGGCTCCCCGGGATCGAGGACATCGACCTGGTGCCCACTGCTGTCCGGCCATCCGAAACTCAGATCACTGTCCTCCTCTGCGACGACGGCTCGGCGCAGCCCACATGCGGTGCCGAACGCGCATCGGACGGCGAGCAGGTCATCAAGGAGGGGAAGAGGATCACGGCGAGACAGAAGGACAGGGTCGTCGCGCTGCTGAAGGCGTCCAAGCAGGTGAAGTCCTTCTTCTTCGAGAACCAGACGTCGGCGTACGCGGACTTCAAGCGCGCCTTTGGCGGCAACAAGACCCTGGTCGCCGCGACCAGGGTCGAAGACATGCCGGAGTCGTACCGTTTGAGCATGAGGTCGGAGCTCGACGACTGGAGTGAGCTGGTCAAGACCTTGAGACAACAACGGGGCGTCGCATCCGTCGCCGTACGGCGTTGCCCGATCGAGAACCTGGCCCTGAGCCGCTACCGGGTCAGCCTGCCGAAGGACAAGTGGTGCCGGGAGAGTGGCTGATCCAAGATCGGGCTCGGTGCCCCTCACGTTCACCGGGCGGACACACGTAGTGTGGCAACGGAAGGCCGTAACAACCCCCGAGGCCGTCAGGGAGGCGAGCTCGAGCCCATGGGAATGATCATGGCCGTGAGCTTCACACGCTACGGCAGGCTCTACTACCTCGATCCGGGCGGGCACACCTTCAAGGTCGGCGACAAGGTGCTGGTGCCGACCGACTCGGGCCCCGAGGTGGCGGAGTGTGTGTGGGCGCCGCAGTACACGAGCGAGGACATCGACGGTCTGCCCGTGTGCGAGGGGCCGGCGGGCGAGGAACACCTCTCGCGTGACGAGTCCAACAAACGCCGCAGGGCCGAGGCCCGCAGCGTGTCCAAGAAGCTGATCAGACGACACACGCTGCCGATGAAGGTCGTCGGCATCGACTATCTCGACCAGGACAACGTCTACACCGTCTACTTCTCGGCCCCTCACCGGGTCGACTTCCGGGCCCTGGTCCGCGACCTGGCCCGTAACCTGCGGGCCAGGGTCGAGCTGCGGCAGATCGGCCCCAGGGACGAGGCGCGGCTGCAGGGCGGCATCGGTCCCTGCGGCCGTGACCTGTGCTGCGCCACGTTCCTGAAGGATTTCGAGCCCGTGTCCGTGCGCATGGCCAAAGACCAGGACCTGCCGGTCAACCCGTTGCGCATCGCGGGGGCTTGTGGGCGGCTCATGTGCTGCCTGAAGTACGAGCACCCCTTGTACGTCGAGAGCCGGAACAGAATGCCTCGCGCGGGAAGCCGGGTGAGCACGCCTCAGGGCGATGGGGTCGTGACCGGGCACAACGTCCCCGCCGACACGGTGACGGTGCGCCTGGACGACGGTGGAAGGCGTTGTGCATGCCCTTCCGCGTCGGTGTGTTCGCCACGTATCCAGCACGACACGATGTATGGCAGCCGGGAGGAATCGCTCGACCACAAGCCTTCCGGTGGCGAGGACGTCTAGACACTCATCCCGCTCTGGTGCTCATGGGCGGCCGGTAACAGGCTGACTGCCTTCCCGAAGGCACGGGTGGCTGTGTGGGGGCTACAGCGCGAGAGGCATGGCTGTGGTGCTCCGTTCGAGCCCTCGTGCGGCCCCCGGGCGCATTGATGAGGCTCACTGTGGCGGGCCGGGCCGGGCCGGGCCGGGCCGGGCCGGGCCGGAACGGGTCGGGGCAAGGCAGGGGCGAAGGCTGGGCGGATGGCTGGCTCCCGCATCCCAGGCGGACCCGGAAGCTGACGCCTCAGATAGGCCCCGGAAGGCGGCGCTTCGGACGGGCTGCTGTGGGCTGATGCCTCGCTGGTTGTTCGAGGCTGGCGCCGCTGGCCGGGTTTACTGCGGGTCGGTGTCTCGGGTGCGTGTCGGAGGGGTGGCGTTTCGCGTGGGCTTCGTGGCTGGTGCTTCGGGCGGGGGCCTGCGGCGGGCTGCTCAGGTCGGGAGTGTTGTGGGCTGACGCCTCGATGGGGCTGCAGCGAGTTGGTGCCTCGGATGGGGTGTCGGAGGGTCGTGCTCGTGGGCGGGGTCCGTGGGCCAGCGGCTTGCGCGAGGGCTGCGGGAGGCCGCTCGAACGGGACTGTTGTCAGCTGGCGCGTCGCTGGGCTGTTCGGGGCTGGCCCACCGGTAGGGCTGCAGCGAATTGGTGCCTCTGGCCGGGCTGGGGGGCGATGCCTCAGGTGGGTGCCGGGGGGTCGTGCTCGTTGGCGGGGTCCGTGGGCTGGTGCTTTGTGCAGGGAGTGCGGGAGGCGGCTCAGGCGGGGCTGTTGTCAGCTGGCGCGTCGCTGGGCTGTTCGAGGCTGGCCCGCCGGTGGAACTGCAGCTAGTTGGTGCATCCGGCCGGCTGATGCGGGTGGGTGTCGGAAGGTGTGTTCTCGGGTGGGGCTGTTGTGGGGTGGTGTGGGCTGGGGGTTTGGTGTGGTTCGCCGTTGCAAGGGGGGCGAGGTGGTGGACAAGCCGGTCGGGTGGTAGATGCAGGGCTGGAGCGGCTGGTCGTCGTACGTTGGGTGCGTCACTTCCAGGTATGACGCAGTTCGGGCCGCAGGCTTCATGCGACGAACGCGCGGAGGGCTGAGGTCCGTGCGCCCGGATTGAGGGTCGGACTCGTCGTCCTCTGCGGTCTCGTCGTTCACCGTGGTCATCGGAGGTGGGATCTAGATCTCTGGAGAGTCATGAAGAAGCCGGTGCAGTCGAGCGACGGCGGGCCCGCAGTGCAGGTGATGCTTTCACCTGCCAACGTCTGGCGTGCCGGGCTTGCCATGGCGGCCGTCGTCGCGGTGGCGTTCTTCGTCCGGTTCGTGATCACGGACGCGGGTGCGCTGATCGCCATGCTGGTGATGGCGTGGTTCCTCTCTCTGGCCATGGAGCCCGCCGTGCGGCGCATGTCGCGGCACATGCGCCGGGGCAGAGCGACGTTGCTGGTGATGACGCTGTTCATCCTGGCTTTCGTGATCTTCATGATCCTGTTCGGCAGCATGTTCGTGCAGCAGGTCGCGGTGCTGCTGAAGGCTCTGCCCGAAGTGATCGCCGGCGTCGTCGAGTGGGTCAACGCCCGTCTCGGCACCCGTTATGAGATCTCCGACATTCTCAAGTCCATCAAACTCACCCCGCAGCAGGCGGCCGAGTACGCGCAGGGCGCGCTCGGCGGGGTGCTGGGTCTGCTGGGCACGGTGACCGGAACGCTGTTCAACCTGTTCACCCTGGCACTGCTGACGTTCTACTTCTCGGCCGACGGGCCCAGGCTGCGCCGGTGGCTCGCGCAGTTGCTGCCCGGACGGCTCCAGCAGGTCTTCATCAGCGTCTGGGACGTCTCCACGATCAAGACCGGTGGATACGTCTCCTCCCGGCTCATCCTGGCCGCGATCAACGGCACGGCGTCGGCCCTGGTGTTCCGGCTGCTGGACATGCCCTCCTGGCTGGCGCTCGGAGCATGGACGGGGCTGGTCGCCCAGCTCGTGCCCACCATCGGCACCTACATCTCCATTGCCCTGCCGGTGGTGGTGGGACTGGTCTCGTCACGTCCCTGGGTCGGTCTGGCGGCGCTGGCCTGGGGCATCGTGTACCAGCAGGTGGAGAACCTGACGCTGGAGCCGAAGATCAGCTCGCGGGCGGTGGACATCCATCCCGGGGTGTCCTTCGCCGCCGTGATCGCGGGGGCGTCGCTGTTCGGTGCGATGGGCGCGCTGCTGGCCATCCCCATCGTGGCCATGCTGCTGTCGCTGATCGACACGTTCGCCACCCGTCAGGAGCTGCGCGAGGCCATGGCCGCCGAATCGGCGCCGCCGAAGGGCGGAGGCGGAGGAGCGTCTTCGAAGGGCGGCCCAGGCTCGCCGCCGCCGAAGTGACGTGGACCACGCGGACGATCGTTCTGGCAGCGGTGTCGAGCGGAGGCCGATCGGGGCCGTCCGGCCGGTGTCACGTGCGACGGTACGGGCGGTGGCCGGTCAGCCGCGGGGATAGCCGGGGATCTGGCGACGTTGGGTCGCGGTGCCGACCCAGTGGAAGAGGTCCAGCGCGACCGATACGGCGATCCAGAACCAGTCCGCGCCTCTGAGCCCGACGCCGGGGACGTACAGGATCACGTACATCAGCGTGGTGAACGGCAGGAAGATCAGGCCGAGGAGAGGCCAGATCCACGTGTCGAAAGCGGCGCTGACCAGAGCGGGCCGCGCCACCCAGATGATGAAGACGGCAAGTCGCGGAAAGAGGCCCGCAAAGACCGCGAACAAACATCCCATGGCAGCCCACGTCCCTCCATCACGCCTCGCCGGAAGGTAGGCGAAATGGATGGTCCCCGCAGCCGGGGCTGCTCATCCTCGACGTTGTGCATGGAAAGTCCCTGCTTCGATTTGCCTGCCGGGTGTTTTCCCGGCGCGCTGAGGTCTGGTGCCGAGAAATGCACGGATCTGCCCCAGGGAAATCTTTTGCCTTCTCGCGGTGGCCGCCCGATCGGGAAGAGGGGATCAGAAGATGGACGGCGGCCCGGCAGGGCGATGTCGTCATATGTGCCGTGATGCGGCCGTTGCGGGTCTTCCGTGGGGAGTCCCAGGTCATGTGGGCCTAGCTGCCCGGAAAGCCGGTCACAGACCTGCTCCCGGCGGCGGCTCCACTGTTTCCGGGCCGTCCGCATCTGCTCGTCGATGCAAACGATCAGGAGGAAGAAGCCCAATGAGCAACCTCATCGCGATCTCCTATCCGGACCTTCCCACCGCCATCGCCGTCCGTGACCGCCTTGCCGACCTGCAACGGCAGAACCTGATCACGATGGAGGACGTGGCCATCGTCGAACGCCGGGCCGACGGGACGATCAAGCTCCACCAGACCAGCGGTACGACGGGTATGGGGGCGGCCGGTGGAGCTCTGTGGGGTGGCCTGATCGGGATGTTGTTCTTCGTGCCGCTGTTCGGCATGGCGATGGGCGCCGCCACCGGAGCGGCTGCCGCAGCGGTGACCGACACGGGCGTCAACGACGAGTTCATGAGGGAACTAGCCGGCAAGCTCGAACCCGGCACCGCCGCGCTGTTCGTCCTGGTCGTGCAGAGTACGCCGGACAAGGTCATCCCGGAGATCCAGTCGTACGGCGGGCATGTCATCCAGACCTCGCTCAACCGTGAGGAGGAGGCACAGCTGCGCGAGATGATGGAGGGGATCGGCGCCCGGTGAACGGAACGCCGCACGCCATCGCCACAGATCTGCGGCGCGCACGGCTGCGCCTCGCGGACGGCATGGCGACCATGCGCCCACTCCCGCCGCGTGAGCACGGCGCACCCGCTTTGTTGCGGGTGTGAGGGGTGAGCAGCCTTTGTCCAGGGATGGTCCGGTCACCACCAAGAGAGGTCGTCATGGGGAAGGTGCCCGATCCGGCCGACGGTCATCGGTCGCCGGCCGATGGCGCCCACAGGGACTACACCGGTGCGGTCTACGGATCACTGCTCGCCGCCTCGGTGGTGGCCGGTGCCGCGTCGCTCGGCAGGTTCCCGCGTCTGGAGATGATCATCTTGCTGCTGGGGACCAGCACGGTGTTCTGGGCCGCTCATGTCCACGCCCGCCTGTTCGGCGCCCGTACGGTCTTCCAGAGCATGAACGTGGCCGATATCCGCCAGGCCTGCGCCGAGGAGTGGCCGATCGTCACGGCGGCCGTTCCGCCGGCCGTCGCCGTGGCCGTCGGGCCGCTGCTGGGCCTCGAACCGCAGGGCACCGCCTGGCTGGCGATAGGGGTCGCGGTGGCCGGGCAGGTCGGCTGGGCGGCTGCGGCGGCCGTGGGGATCGGTGCCTCGTCTCGTATGGTCCTGGTCACGAGCGTGATCAATCTGCTGCTCGGGCTGGTGATCGTGGTGCTGAAGGCCGCGTTCCACCATTGACGGGATGCCCGCCGAGGCGGCCGCTCGCTCGTGGGGGCGGCCTGGCTGAATACGTGGGGGCGGCCTGGCTGCGAAGGGTGAGCAATCGTGCCGGATTCACATCGAGGTGGTCATGTGCAGGTGGATGATGTGCCGCGGCGATCCCGCCCTTGAGAGGGGCGGCGCCGGTTCGTACGGCGAAGGCGCCGACCCCGTCGCCATCGATCGAGCCCCGCGAGCGCGACGGCGGGGTGGACCATGACCGGACCCGCGGCCCCCGGGAGCTCGGCCGACTTCTCGAAGAGCCCGCTGGCCCCGCTGGCCCTCGCCCAGTTCATCTGCAGCTTCGCCGGCTCGAACATGAACGTGATGATCAACGACATCGGCCGGGACCTGAACACCACGGTGCAGGGCGTGCAGAGCACGATCACGCTGTTCCTGTTGATCATGGCGGTGCTCATGATCCCGTGCAGCAAGCTGACTGATCGCTGGGGTCGCAAGAAATGCTTCCTCGCAGGGCTCATCCTGTACGGGATCGGTGCCCTGACCAGCGCGTTCTCGCCCAGCCTCGCGGTGCTGATCCTCGGCAACTCGGTCCTCGAAGGGGTGGGGACCGCGTTGCTGATCCCGCCCGTCTACATCCTCGCGACGATGGCCTTCGACGATCTGCGGTCGCGTGCCCGGGCCTTCGGCCTGATCAGCGGGCTGGGGGGTGTCGGTGCGGCCGCGGGCCCGCTGATCGGCGGTTTCATCGCGACGGCGATCACCTGGCGTGCCGCGTTCGTCTTCCAGGCGGTGGTGGTCGCGGTGATCGTCTTTCTCAGCCGCCGGATCGCCGACCCGGTGCCGCCGGATCCGACCCGGCCCTTCGATGCCATCGGCGCGGTCCTGTCGGCCGTCGGCATGTTCTTCGTGGTGTTCGGAATTCTCCAGGCCGGCAGGAACGCCGTGCTGATGACGGCGTTCCTCGTCGTCGGAGCGGGCTTCCTGATCTGGTTCTTCCTGCACATCCGCGCCCGGGAACGCGCCGGGAAGGAGCCGTTGCTCACGACGCGTCTCTTCCGGAACCGTACGTCCAATCTCGGCCTCGTCACCCAGAACATGCAGTGGCTGGTCCTCATGGGGACGTCCTTCGTGGTCGCGGTCTTCCTGCAGAAGGTCCGCGGGTACAACGCCATCCAGACGGGTGTCGTCTTCACCGCGGCGACCGCGGGCGTTCTGGTGACGTCCCTGGCGGCGGAGCGGCTCACCAGGAAGCACTCCCAGAAGAACCTGATCTCGGCGGGTTTCGCCATGACCGTGACCGGGATAGCCGTCCTGCTCGCCCTGGTCGGAGCGTCCTCGCGGGTCGTCGCCTTCGTGCCGGGGCTGTTGCTGATCGGGCTCGGCGTGGGCGTGATGCTCACGCCGTCGGTCAACGTCGTGCAGTCCAGCTTTTCCGAGGAGCAGCAGGGCGAGATCTCCGGGTTGTCGCGCAGCGTGTCCAATCTCGGCTCGTCGTTCGGCACGGCGATCGCGGGCACGATCCTCATCTCCGGGTTGGCCGAGGGGAACCGGTCCTATGCCCTCGCCATGATCGCTCTTGCGATCTTCGCCCTGGTGGGGCTGGGCGCCGCGATCCGGCTCCCCGCCGACCCCCGATGACCCGAGACGCCGGGCGCGGTCTACCGTCCGTCCGGTTCGGCGCGGTCGAGTTGCTCGTCGAGGGCGATGGCCGCGGCGATGAGCGCCAGATGGGTGAACGCCTGCGGGAAATTGCCGAGCTGCGCGCCTGACGGGCCGATCTCCTCGGCGAACAGGCCGACGTGGTTGGCGTAGGTGAGCATCTTGTCGAAGGCGTAACGGGCCTGCTGCAGCCGTCCGGCGCGGGCCAGGGCCTCGACGTAGAGGAAGCTGCACAGGTTGAACGTTCCCTCCGATCCGCGCAGGCCGTCGGGGGACGCGGCGGGGTCGTAACGGTAGACGAGGCTGTCGCTGACCAGCTCCTCGTCGATGGCGTCCAGGGTGCTCAGCCAGGCCGGGTCGCGGGGGGAGATGAACCCGACCCGGGGCATGAGCAGCAGCGAGGCGTCCAGCACGTCGGTGCCGTAGTGCTGGACGAAGGCCCGCCGATCAGGGTTCCAGCCGCGGTCGACGATCTGGTTGAAGACGGCGTCCCGCACACTCATCCAGCGGACGAGGTCAGCGGGACGCGAGTAGGTGGTGGCCATCCGGATGCCCCGATCGAAGGCGACCCAGGTCATCAGCCGGCTGTAGGTGAACTCCTGACGTCCGCCGCGGGTCTCCCAGATGCCTTCGTCCGGACGGTCCCAGGTGTCGGCCAGCCAGTCGAGCAGTTCGGCGAAGGATCGCCAGCCACGGATGCCGCCGATCTCCTGGGCCTGGGCCAGGGCGTCGGCGGCTTCGCCGTAGATGTCGAGCTGGAGCTGGTCGGAGGCGGCGTTTCCGGCCCGTACCGGTCGGGACTGCCGGTATCCCTCCAGATGGTCGAGTACTTCCTCGGTCAGATGGGGATCCCCGTCGATCCGGTACATGATCTGCAGCGGTTCACCGGAGGCGCGGCCGGCGGCGAGCCGTTCGCGCAGCCACGTACGGAAAGCCTGGGCCTCCTCGACGAAGCCGAGGTCGATCAGGGCCCGGACGGACAGCGAGGCGTCGCGGACCCAGGTGTAGCGGTAGTCCCAGTTGCGCTCGCCGCCGATCTGCTCCGGCAGCCCCATCGTGGCCGCGGCGATCGGGGCGCCGGTGGGCGCGTACGTGAGCAGCTTGAGAGTGATCGCCGAACGGTTCACCATGTCACGCCAGCGACCCCGGTACCGGGACGCGCGCAGCCAATCGTGCCAGAAGTCGCGGCAGGTCTCGAAGCTGTGGCGTATCCCGTCGGCGGTGACGGGCGGCACGGCCTGGTCGTCGCCGCTGCAGCTGGTCAGGACGATGGCGGCTATCTGGCCGGCCTGGAGGGTGAAGTCCGCGACGACGTCCTCGTCGTCGGGGCGCAGGGTGACAGGGCCGACGGCCTGCAGGTGGAGGCTCGTGCCGGGGCCCTGGAAGACCGCCGATCCGGCGTCGCCGAGGGCGAGACTGTGCGGTGCTCGCCCGTAGTCGAAGCGGGGACGGCAGGCGAAGACGAAGGGCAGGCTCCCGCGGACCACCCGGGCGAGCCGCACCAGGCGGTGCCGGCCGGAAGGGGTGGTGGAGGTGTTCGGTTCCATGAAGTCGGCGACCTCGCCGACGCCGCCGGGAGCCATGAAACGGGTGACGAGGATGGCGGTGTCCGGCAGGTAGAGCTGCCGTACGGTCGCCTCGTCGCTGCCCTCCATGTCGGCGGCCAGCCGGCAGTGGCCCCCGCGCCCGCTGTCGAGGATGGACGCGAAAAGGCTCGGCGAGTCGAACCGGGGCGTGCACCACCAGTCGATGGTGCCGTCGCTGGAGACGAGCGCGGCGGTCTGCAGGTCTCCGATCATGCCGTGGTCCGCGATGTGCGGGTAGCCGTTCATCGATGCCTCCGTTGTTCGCCGGACATACCGGACGACTGCCTCCGGGCGGGTCGACTGAGCGACCGTCACCGGGGGAACGGAGCAGCCTTTTCAGGCTAACTCCTGGTATCGCAGGAAGTCACCTGGGGTGACGCCGGGTGTCCCGCCAACGCCGGATGGCATCCAAGGGTGTGTCCGCGCCGGAGGTGGTTGGCTGGTGCGGTGCGCAACCATCGCTCGTGGGGAACCCCGCTGACCGTGCCGGGTTCGTCGCGGTACGGGTCCGCGGAGATGCGGGCGTACGTGCCCACGGGCGCCACCGACGGGTCGGTGGCGAGCGGGCGAGCGTGGAGCCGCCGGAGACGCGGCGGGGGCCGGTGGACACGGTGGCTGCGTCGCGTCGTCGCCGGGGTCATGGTGCCGGTGGTGCTTCTCGCCGGTGGGTGTGGCCGTCCGGAGGAGCGGGTGGTGCGGGCGCTCGGCTGGTCCGACTGTGGGGACGGGTTCCAGTGCGGGACGTTGCGGGTGCCGCTCGACCACGGCAGGCCCGACGGTGAGCGGCTTGAGCTGGCGGTCGTCCGGCTGCCCGCGACGGGCGACCGGATCGGCTCGCTGGTGGTGAACCCGGGTGGGCCGGGGGCGTCCGGGGTCGAGTACGCCAGGGCCGCCCGGCTGGTCGTGGGCGAGAAGGTGCGGGAGCGGTTCGACATCGTCGGGTTCGATCCCCGCGGGGTGGGCCGGTCGGCGCCGGTCGACTGCCTCGACGACGAAGGGCTCGACGCGTTCGTCGCCATGGACACCACCCCCGACACCCTTGAGGAACGGGGTGCGCTGGAGGCCGCGGCGCGGCGGTTCGCGGCCGGCTGCCAGAAGCGCTCCGGCCGGCTCCTGCCCCACCTGGGCACCGTGGACGTGGCCCGCGACCTGGACCTGCTGCGCCAGGCCCTGGGCGACCAGAAGCTGACCTATCTCGGCAAGTCGTACGGCACCTTTCTCGGGGCCGTCTATGCCGACCTGTTTCCCGGCAAGGTGCGTGCGCTCGCGCTGGACGGCGCCCTCGACCCGGCCGACTCGCGGGTGCTGGTGAACACCGAGCAGGCCGTGGGGTTCGAGGAGGCGTTGCGCGCGTACGTCGAGGACTGCCTGGGCGGCCGCGACTGCCCGTTCGCCGGCCGGATTGCCGAGGAGGCGATGGACGAGGTCGGGGCCCTGATCCACCGTGCGGACGCCCGGCCCCTGGAAGGCGGCGGCCGGCGGGTCACCGAGGCGCTGGCCACCCTCGGAGCGCTGACGCCGCTCTACGACCGTGCCTCCTGGCCGGAACTCACCGAGGCGCTACGCCGGGCGCTGAACGGCGACGGCTCACTCCTGCTGCGCAACGCCGACCAGCTCGCGGGCAGGCAGGACGACGGCACGTACTCCAACCAGCTGGCGGCCAGTCTTGCGGTGAACTGCGTCGACGGTCCGTATCCGGCGACGGCTGCGGCCTTCGCGGAGGATGCGGCGGAGGCGTCCAGGAAGGCGCCCCGGTTCGGGCCGTACATCGTGTGGTCGTCCCTGCCGTGTGCGTTCTGGCCGGCCCGGCCCACCTTCTCGCCGCATCGCCTGACCGCCGCCGGGGCTCCGCCGATCCTGGTCGTCGGCACGAAACGGGACCCGGCGACGCCGTACGGGTGGGCCCGGGCGCTGGCGGGGGAGCTGCGGTCCGGCGTGCTGCTGAGCTACGACGGCGACGGGCACACCGCGTACGGGAACGGCTCCCCGTGTGTGGACGACGCCGTGGACCGGTATCTCGTGGAGGGGGTGCCGCCGAAGGATGGCGCGATCTGTCCGGGCATCCGGTGATCGGGAGGAGCAAGAACCCTTCGATCTCCTGTAGACTCCTTCAAGCCGTACAGGCACGCCGCCTTAGCTCAGTCGGCCAGAGCACTTCACTCGTAATGAAGGGGTCTGGGGTTCGAATCCCCAAGGCGGCTCCAGATCAGAAGCCCTCCGCAAGATCGCGGGGGGCTTCTGCGTGTCCAACTGGGTGACCAAGGATCCCCTCGCAAGACGGCGTCGCGATGTGGGTGGTCGCTATGGCCCCTTGTGAGACAGTGAGCCAGTTGATCAGAAGAGGTCTTGGCCGCCACATCAGCGGTGGGCCTCGTGGGCGGGACGGCGCTGCCCGGGGTTCGCCTTCTTGCGCTTGCGGTGATCAGAGGTCGGAGGCTGAGGCAGGGGCTGCTCCCGCTCGGCGAAAACGTGGGTCAAGGCCGCAACGCGTCGATAAGGATCTGTGGCGCCGGCTTCTTCCTCGCAGTCCAGCAACGCGGCCAGAACCTGGTCGTCGGGGAGTTCCGCGTCGGCCGGCGCGGTGTCGGTGAACACGCGCACGCCGTACCAGGCGCGTACCTTCAGCCGACGGTCAGCGAGCTCGGCAGTCAGGACGTCCAAGCGGTCGGCGCGAGCCGTGACACCGATGCGGTTGTCATACGAGAGTTCCCGGAATGCTCGCTGCGCGGTCGCCCAGTCGCCGAGCAGGCCGGGCCGCATCGCCAAGGCATCGCCGTTGCGGACCAGCAGGGACGCCATGCCCCCGGTGGTCAACAGCCGCGCCAGATCATCCAGCAACGGCCCGGGGTCGGCGAAGTACATCAGAACCCCGTGGCACAGCACGACATCGAAGCTCTCAGGCCGGAACAAGGTGGCGATATCCGCTACGTCGCCGTGGAGTAGCCGCACTCGCTCCCGGACATCCTCCGGCTCGTCCGCCAGAGCACGCCGAAGATCACCAAGGAGTGTCGCCGAGGAGTCCAGCCCTGTCACATCGTGTCCGCGTCGCGCCAGCCGCAGCAGCTGGGTTCCCTGGCCGCATCCCACGTCCAGAACACGCCGTGGCACCGCATCGGGCAGGTGCGCCGCCAACTGCCGGGCCACCAGCTCCTGGCGGACGATCTGCCGGAGTGTCCCCAGACGAGCTCGCCACTCTTCCTCGCCTGCCGTGAAGCCAGAAGTCATCGCACCTCTCCCTGCATGCTGCCGGATCAGCGGCGAGCCTACGCGTTCGTACTTCGCCCCTTCCATGACACCCCGAGGCAGAAGCCCTCCGCGGGATCGCGGAGGGCTTCTGCGTGTGCAACGGCCGGTCAGGCGCGGGAGCGGCTCTCCTGCGGGACGGGTTCGGGGGTGCCGAGTTCGGCGAGCAGGGCGTCGAGCACGTGCATGGCGCGCCACGCCTTGGTCATGCCGAACTGCGCGGAGAACCGTACGACGGCACGGGCCTCCTCCGGTGTGGCGCCGGCGCCGAGGGGCCGTTGTCACGCTTGCGATCGGGCGAATCGCGGATTCGATCTCCGAATTGGCGCAACGCGGGCGGCTGTCGTCCTCCCGGGTCGCAGGACCGGGCGGGAGCAGGTGTGCGCGGCCGGGCGGGTGTGTTCCCTGTGTGTGCCGGGAGGAGGGAAGGGGACTGTAAACAGAAGGTGATTGATCGAACACCATGAGTTGCGACATGGTGCATGAGCCCTGTTCAACGCACCCTCGGAGGGACACTCATGCTGGTTCGTCGCCTTCTGTCTGGAGCCGTCCTCGTCGCCACCGTCAGTGCGGGCCTCGTCCTGCCCGCCGCGGCTTCCGCTCCGAACCCCATGTGCATCGACGTCACCAACGACCGTGGCAACGGGGTCCGGATCTACCAGTGGCAGTGCCAGAGCAACAACAACAATCAGAAGTTCGTGATCGACGCGGGTCAGATCAAGATCAAGGACACTCTGGGGACGTCGCGGCCGATGTGTGTCGATGTCACCAACGACCGCGGTAACGGGGTCCGGATCTATCAGTGGGAGTGTCAGGCCAACAACAACAATCAGAAGTTCGTGATCGACGCGGGTCAGATCAAGATCAAGGACACTCTGGGGACGTCGCGGCCGATGTGTGTCGATGTCACCAACGACCGCGGTAACGGGGTCCGGATCTATCAGTGGGAGTGTCAGAGCAACAACAACAATCAGAAGTTCGTGATCGACGCGGGGCAGATCAAGATCAAGAACACGCTGGTCTGAGTCGGCGGGTCGGTGGCGGGGGCTTGGTCCGCTGTGACGGACCGGCCCCCGCCGTCCTTGTGCCGGACGCCGGTGAAGCCAGGGCCAGGCGGTGAAGCCAGGGCCAGGCGGTGAAGCCAGGGCCAGGCGGTGAAGCCAGGGCCAGGCGGTGAAGCCAAGGTCAGGCGGTGAAGTCGCGGACGAGGGTGACGAAGTCGTCGGGGCGTTCGACGCTGGAGACGTGGCCGGTGTCGAGTTCGAGGTAGGAGCTGCCGGGGATGGCGGCGTGGAGCTCGCGGGCGTTCTCCACCGGGATCAGGCCGTCATGGGCGGCGCCGACGACCAGCGTGGGCGCCTGGATGCCGGGCAGCAGATGGCGGAGGTCGACGCGGCGGCCGAGGTCGATCTGGCGCAGGCGGCCGGGGTGCGGCCGGAAGTACGTCGCCCGGTTCTCCAGGTCCTCGGGGGCTAGGGAGTTGAGGTAGCGGCGGCTGAAGGCGGTCAGCATGGCGAAGCGGGCGAAGGCGTCCGGGTTGCCGGCCAGGCCGAGCCAGGTCTGCAGGGCGGTGCGCAGGTAGGCGTCCTCGGTGTGGGCCCAGCCTGAGAGCGGGATCAGGCGGCGGACGAGTTCGGGGCGGGTGGCGGCGAGGGACAGGGCGACCACCGCGCCCAGGGAGAAGCCGAGGAGATCCACGGGGGCCCTGCCGGAGTCCTCGATGACGGCCGCGAGCTGCCGGGTCAGGCCCTCGACGGTCAGGGGGGCGCCGTCGTCCTCGGCGAGGTCGCTGCCGCCGAGGTCGGGCAGGATCACGGTGTTGCGGTCGGCGAAGCGCTCGGCGACGCCGTCCCAGGTCGACGATCCCGGGCCGGTGCCGTGCAGGAGCACCAGGCCGGGGCCGGCGCCGATGGTGCGGTAGGCGACGCGGGTCCCGGAGACGGTCAGGTGTCGGGTCATGGGCGCCACCGTGCCAGCCGTGGGCGCGGATGAGGAGCGGACCGGATTCCCTAGGACAGACAGTCCTGGACTGCGATATTTCGCGGTATTGCAGGATGGGCTCATGGATCGTACGGAGCTTGCCGACTTTCTTCGCCGCTCGCGGGAGCGGCTGCTGCCCGGCGAGGTGGGGCTGCCGTCGGGGCCGCGTCGCCGTACTCCGGGGCTGAGGCGGGAGGAGGTGGCTCAGCTCGCGGGCATGTCGGCCGACTACCTGATGCGGTTGGAGCAGGCACGCAGCCCGCAGCCGTCCACCCAGCTGCTGGGCGCGCTGGCGCGGGCGCTGCGGCTGACGAGCGACGAACGCGACCACCTCTACCTGCTGGCCGGGCACCGGCCGCCGGCCGGGCCGCGGGCGGGCGAGCACGTCAAGCCGAGCCTGCTCTACCTGCTCGACCGCCTCGTCGGGACGCCCGCGCAGGTGCTGAGCGACCTGGGCGACGTGCTGGCGCAGAACGCCATGGCCGAGTCCCTGTTCGGGTGCGGCTGCACGGTCGAGGCGCCCGATCGCAACATCGTGTGGCGCTGGTTCACCGACCCGTTCAGGCGCGAGGCCTATCCGGAGGAGGAGCACGCCGAGCGCTCCCGCCTGCACGTGGCCGACCTGCGCGCGGCGGTGGTCCGCCGCGGCAACGACGAGCCGGCCCGGACCCTGGTCGAGCGCCTGCGTCAGGCCAGCCCGGAGTTCGTCTCGCTGTGGGAACGGCACGAGGTCGCGGTACGCCGCGGCAGCCGTATGCGGGTCCGGCATCCGGCCATCGGCGCCATGGAGTTCGACTACGAGGTGCTGCTGGCTCCGGCCGAGGACCAGCGGCTGCTGATCTTCACGCCGCCGCCCGGGTCTGAGACGTTCGAGGCGCTGGAGCTGCTGCGGGTGGTGGGGCCGGAGACCGCGCACCGGAGCCATCGGTAGTCGTACGGGGGGACGCTGCGTCAGCGGGCGCGTCAGGACGGCGACGGTCCGGTGTCAGCGCGGCCGGGGATGGTGGAACCATCACCGGTTCGGGGAGTGCGGCCCGAAGGCTCTGAAAGGCGTATGAATCATGATGAACGACAGCGTTTCCGTGGACGACGTGGCCGAGCGCCCGGAGCTGCAGAAGATCCTCCAGGAGATCGTGGACTCCGGTTTCGTCGGCGTGCAGCTGCGGGTGAACGACGAGCGGGGCGAGTGGATCGGCAGCGCCGGGGTGCGCGAGCTGGGCGGCCTCGCCGAGCCGCCGACGGACGGGCGCTTCCGGGTCGGCAGCGTCACCAAGACCTTCACCGCGGCCCTCGTCCTGAGCCTCGTGGCCGACGGTGTGGTCGGCCTGGACGATGTCGTGGACGACCACCTGCCCGAGTTCGGGCTGGACCGGCGGATCACCGTACGGATGTTGCTGCAGCACACCAGCGGCGTGTTCAACTTCACCGGCGAGTACTACGAGGACGGCACCGTCGTGCCGGGGATCGTCTGGTCGGGCAGGGAGTGGGTGGAGAACCGCTTCAAGACCTACCGGCCGCAGGAGCTGGTACGGCTCGCGCTGTCCAAGCCCGCCCGCTTCGAGCCGGGGACGGACTGGAGCTACTCCAACACCAACTACGTCCTGGCCAGGCTGCTGATCGAGAAGGTCACCGGCCGTCCGCTGGCCGAGGAGATGCGGCTGCGCGTCCTGGACCCGCTCGGGCTGCCGGACACCGTCGTGCCGGACACCGACACGGAGATCGCCGGGCCGCACGCCCACGCCTATTACCGCTACGAGGAGGACGGCCAGGACAAGACGGTCGACGTCACCCGCCAGAACCCCTCCTGGATCTCCACCGGCGGCGACATGATCTCGACCACCCGCGACCTGCACACGTTCATCTCCGGGCTGCTGGGCGGCCGGCTCCTGCCGCCCTCGCTGCTGGCCGAGATGCGCGACGCGCATCCCAAGGTCGGCTACGGCCTGGGGCTGTTCGTGCAGGACGCGGACCCCGACAGCGGCACCCTCATCACGCACAACGGCGGCATCTCGGGCTCGGCGGCGCTGATGTTCAGCACGCCCGACGGCCGCAGGACCCTGACCGCCTCGGTGACCTACGTGGACGACGCCGCGATGTCCCAGGCGGCGGCGTTCCAGGAGGTCGTGCAGCGGCTGGTCAAGGAGGTCTTCGGCGGAGCGGCCGACCGGGACGGGGCGGCGTCCTAGAGACCGGACCGGACGGCCGGGGCCGGCCTGGTGCCGACCCGGCGCGCCGGCGTTCCGCCGCCTTGACAGGGGCCCTTGCGCGCCTCGGGGAAATCGTCTAACTCTTAGGAAGGTTTCCTTTTTAATGGAAGGCGCGCAGAGTGGCCGCTACCCCCCGATCCGGCGCCCTGAAGCTCGTCCTGGCGGCCCTGGGCCTCCTGCTGGCCACCGCCTGCGGGGCGGCCGGGGCCCAGGCTCCTCCGGTGAACGCCCAGGACGTGATGTTCGTGCAGATGATGGTGCAGCACCACCGCCAGGGCATAGAGATCGCCAAGCTCGGCAGTCAACGGGCCACCAACGACCAGCTCCGGATCCTGGTGGCCGCCGTGGCCAGCACGCAGCAGGACGAGGTCGAGATGATGCTGCGCTGGCTGTACGCCTGGGAACAGCCGCTCACCGCCGCCTCCGGCGCCCACGACCACCACGGCGGCATGCCGGAGACCGACCGCAAGCAGATCGGGGCGCTGAAGAAGTCGAAGTCCTTCGAGCACGACCTGATGACCCTGCTGATCGCACACCAGGGCGACGCGATCAAGATGGCGGACACCGAGGTGGCCTCCGGTGCGGACCCGGCGGTCAAGGAGTGGGCGGCACAGGTGCAGGCGTCCCGCAAGGCGCAGATCGACCTGATGAAGGACCTGCTCAAGCGCTGATCGGGGGAGATTCCCTGTCGGCGTAGACGCGCGTCGGATTAAGTGATTAGATCACTTGATATGTCCGAGGTTGCGCGGCCGACGCTTTCCGACGCTCTGACCGAGCGCATGCTGGAGCTCATCCGTAGTGGAGGGCACCGGCCGGGCGACAGGCTGCCCTCCACCAGGGAGCTCTCCCAGCGTTTCGCCGTCACCACCCCGACGCTGCGCGAAGCGTTGCGCAGGCTGGAGGCCACCGGAGCCATCGAGCTGCGGCACGGCTCGGGCATCTACGTCGGCGCCGACATCGAGCGGCTCGTGCTGCCCAACCCCAACATGCGCGAGATGCACGCCGCCCAGCTCCTCGAACTGCTCGGGGCGCGGATCGTGATCGAGCCGCCGCTGGCCGCCATGGCCGCCGAGCACGCCGAGGGCGCGGAGCTGGCCACGCTCAAGCGGGTGCTCGACCAGGCCGGCCGGCACCTGCGCGGCGAGGACGCCGAGCTGCACGAGGCCAACATGTCCTTCCACCGGGCGACCGCACGGATGGCGGGCAACAGCGTGCTGAACGAGGTCGTCGACTCGCTGCTCACCGTCCACGGGCCGGAGCAGCGGGAGATCCTGCAGATCTTCGACGACCGGCGCCGCGACTACGAGGAGCACCTGGCCATCCTGGAGGCCATCGAAGCGCGTGACGCCGCCGAGGCACAGGCGCGCATGCGGGCCCATCTGGTCGACGTCCGGACCGTCGTCGAACAGAGGTTGCCACCCAGATAGAGCAAGTCCCCCCGAAAGAGCAAGGAGGCCGGCCATGTTCCGGTCACGTGTGGCCACGCTCGGCGTGGCGGCGCTGGTCCTGACCGCCTGCGGCGGCAACAGCGCCGAGGCGCCGAAGAAGAAGACCGAACTGACGCTCTACAACGACAAGGGCGCCTGGACGAAATACTTCGACGAGATGGGCGCGCTGTCCAAGCAGCAGATCGGCCTGGGCATGAAGCCGACGGGATACACCGACTCCGCGCAGTACCAGGCCTTCATCAAGGCGTCGTTCCGCACGGACGTGAAGCCTGACCTGTTCACCTGGCAGACCGGGGGGATGCTGGCGGAGATCGTCAAGCAGAAGCAGGTGGCCGACACCACGGCCGTCTGGCAAGAGGCGATCAAGGCGGGCGACCTGTCGCAGGACCTCGCCCCGTACTACACCATCGGCGGCAAGCAGTACTGCGTGCCGATGAACGTCGCCTACTGGGGCATGTTCTACAACAAGAAGATCTTCGACAAGTACGGCCTGAAGCCCCCGCAGACGTGGGACGAGCTGGTCCAGGCCGCCGAGACCCTGAAGAAGAACGGCGTCAAGGCCTTCTATCACACCAGCGTGCTGTTCTCCTTCGTCTGGTTCGAGCAGCTCCTGGCCGGCTCCGACCCCGACCTGTACGACCGGCTGTCCACGGGCCAGGCCAAGTACACCGACCCGGGTGTGGTGCAGGTGATGGAGAAGTGGAAGTCGCTCATCGACGCCGGATATTTCATGAACCCGGGTGACAAGACCGACCCCGGGGACGTCATGAAGAACGGCAAGGCGGCGATGGTCTCCTTCGGCACCTGGTTCAGCACCAGCATGACGCAGCGCGACCTGAAGTCCGGCACCGACTACGGATTCTTCGTCATCCCCAACGTCAACCCCGCGCTGCCGAAGACCTCGATGATCTTCGAGAGCGGGCCGCTGTGCTCGCTCGCCAAGGGGGCCGACCCCGACTCCAGCATGAAGTACCTCAAGTGGTGGACCAGCGCCGACGCCCAGAAGAAGTGGGCCACCACCAGGGGCGACGTGAGCGCCAACCCGAAGGTCGAGATCGCCGACGAAGCGCTCGGCGCGGTCACCAAGGACGCGGGCGGCGGCAAGTACCGCCTGGTCAACCGCTACTTCGAGGCCACGCCGCCGCCGGTGCTGACCGCCGCGCTGGACGGCTTCGGCAAGTTCGTCACCGAGCCGGGCACGTACCAGGAAGTGCTGGAGACCATCCAGAAGGCCGCCGACGAGTACTGGGCCACGCATCAGTGATGAGCGCGCGGACCCCGATGTTGGGCCGGTTCAGGCACGGTTACGTGGCGCCCGCGGCCGTGCTGGTCGCGGGGCTGCTCTACGCGCCGTTCCTGTGGACGGCCTACCTGAGCCTCACCCGCTACGACGGCCTGGAGTCCCCGGCCTGGGTCGGCGTGCACAACTTCGTCAAGCTGCTGGACGACCCCGCGCTGCTCACCTCGACCCGCAACACGCTCATCTGGGTGGCCGGCACGATGGTGCTGCCGGTCGGGCTCGGCCTGCTGGTCGCGGTGCTGTCCTACGACATCAAGGGGGGCGCCTGGTACCGGGTGCCGTTCATGTTGCCGTACGCGCTGAGCGGTGCGGGCCTGGCCATGGTGTGGAGCCCGGTGTTGTCCCACGACGGGATCGCCAACCGGCTGCTCGGCGTGGACACCGCGTTCTTACAGGTCGCGCCGGACAACACGCTGGCCATGCTGCTGGTGTGGACCTGGCAGCAGCTCGGCGTGAACACGCTGCTGTTCGTCGTGGGCCTGCAGTCCATCCCCAAGGAGCCGATCGAGGCCGCCCGCCTGGACGGCGCCTCCGGCTGGCGGCTGTTCCGGCACGTGATCTGGCCGCTGATGCGTCCGCTGACCGCGGTCGTGGTCGGGCTGGCCCTGGTGGCGAGCCTGAAGACGTTCGACATCGTGTGGGTGCTGACGCAGGGCGGCCCGGGACGCAACTCCGAGACGCTGGCGGTGACCATGTACCGCGACACGTTCGTGGCCAGTGACTACGGCTACGGCTCGGCGGTCGCGGTGCTGCTCACCGTGGTCACCGGGCTGGCCTCCTACCTCTACCTGAGGAGGCAGGTGCGATGATCCGGCGCATCGTGCTCATCGTGCTCGGGCTGATCTGGCTCGGCCCGACCTACCTGCTCGTGGTCAACGCCTCCAGGCCGGCGGCCTCGTACGACCCGGGCAGCGCGTGGATGCCGTCCGGCGACTTCGCGCTGCTGGACAACTTCGGCCGCGCCCTGGACAGCGCCGACCTGACCGGCAGCCTGGCCAGCACCGCACTCTACGCGGTCGTCTCGCCGCTGCTAGGCGTGGTGATCGGTGCGCTGGCCGGCTACACGATCGTGGTGCTGCGGCTGCGCCACGGATTCTGGTGGTTCCTGCTGATCTTCGGCGGCACCGTGTTCCCGTCGCAGATGTTGCTCGTGCCGCTGTTCGTCGGCTACAGCGACGCCGGCCTGTACGACAGCAGGCTCGGCATGATCCTCGTCTACACCGCGATCAACGTGCCGCTGGCCGCGTTCGTGCTGCGCAACTTCTACACGGGGGTCGCGTTCTCGATCTTCGAGGCGGCCCGCATGGACGGCGCGTCCACGTGGCGCATCTTCTGGCGCATCTACCTGCCGATCTCGCTCAGCGCGCTGACGGCGGTGTTCATCCTGGAGTTCACCTTCATCTGGAACGACCTCGTCTTCGGCCTGACGCTGACCCAGACCGAGAGCGTGCGGCCGGTCATGACCGCCCTGGCCGGGCTGATGACCGACGTCTACGCCGGCACCCCGGTCCCCGTCGGCCTGGCGGCGGGCCTGGTGGTCTCGCTGCCGACGGTCGTGCTGTTCCTGGCAACCCAGCGCCTCTTCGCACGGGGCCTGTCCCTAGGGAGTGTTTAGATGACGAGCCGGTTGCTGCAGCGGAGCCTGGGTAGCCCCGACTACGACGGGATCAGGCAGGCGCTGCGCAACGACACCTCGACACCGGTGATCAGCGCGCGCGGGCTGGAGGTGCGGGTCGCGGTGCTGCCGCTGTTCACGCACGACGGCCGCCAGGCGGTCAGGGTGTCGAGCACGCAACCCCTGACCCACGTGCTGGTGGGCGTCGACAGCGCCTCCGGCACGGACGTGACGCTGCTGGTGCCCGAGGTGGACGCGCCGCGCACGCTCACCCTGGAGTGCCGCGACGACGCCGGCGTGGTCGGCAGCGCGCAGGTCACGGTCACCCCGCAGCGCAAGTGGAGCGTGTTCGTCGTGCACCACTCGCACCTGGACATCGGCTACACCGACCCCCAGGGCACGGTGCTCCGCCACCACCTCGACTACCTCGACGCGGCGGTGCGGCTGGCCGAGGAGACCGCCTCCTGGCCGGACGACGCCAGGTTCCGCTGGACGGTCGAGTCGTCGATGCCCGCGCTCAAATGGCTCGACGCCCGGCCCGCCGGGCAGGTCGAGTCGTTCGCCGCGCTGGCCAGGGCGGGCGCGATCGAGGTGACCGCGCTGCCGTTCCAGCTCCACACCGAGGCGTGCTCGACCGAGGAGCTCTACCGCCAGCTCCGCTTCACCGCCCAGCTCCAGGACCGGTACGGCTTCGCCACCAGGTCCGCCATGCACACCGACGTGCCGGGGGCGGTCGTCGGGCTGGTGGACGCGCTCAACGCCGCCGGCGTGCGTTACCTGGCCGCCGCGCACAACTGGGCCGGGCGGTCGGTGCCGTACCTGCACGGCGGCGACAAGCTGACCAGGCCGTTCCGGTGGCGGGCGCCGAGCGGGAACGAGCTGCTCGTCTGGTTCACCGACACGCCGCACGGGATGGCGTACATGGAGGGCAACACGGTCGGGCTGACCGACTCCTACGAGCTGGCCGACGACCTGCTGCCGCGTTACCTGTCGGCGCTGGCCACGCGGGGCTACCCGTACGGGCCGGGGACGTTCGGGTGGCAGGGGCCGGACGCGCCGCGCGAGCCGTACGAGCTGGACGTGCTGCACCTGCGGGTCCAGGGCGCGCACGCCGACAACGCCGGGCCGTCGATCGTGCCCGCCTCCATCGCCCGCCGGTGGAACGAGACGTGGGCCTGGCCGCGCCTGCGCTCGGCGGTCAACAGCGACTTCTTCGAGCACGTCGAGGAGCGCTACCACGACCGCCTGGCCGTGCACGAGGGCGACTGGACCGACTGGTGGGCCGACGGGCTCGGCTCGGGCGCCCGCCCGCTCGGCTACGTGCGCCGCGCCCAGTCGGCCCTGCGCGTCGCCGAGACCCTGCACACGATCGCGGGCGCCGACGCCACGGACCAGATCGACGAGGCATACGACAAGGTCGCCCTGTTCAACGAGCACACCTGGGGCGCGGCCAACCCGTGGGAGGACGCCGAGGAGGCGGGCGACTCCGGCGGCCTGCAGTGGACCCGCAAGTCGTCGGGCGCCTACCAGGCCCAGGACGACGCCTCCGACCTGCTGCACGCCGCGACCCGCCGCTTCGCCGCCGCCCTCTCGACCCCGGACGCGGAAGGCGCCGCCCTCTCGACCCCGGACGCGGAAGGCGCCGCCCTGCCGGGCGCGGACGCGGAAGGCCGGGCGCTGGCCTCCTTCGCCGTCTTCAACCCCGGCACCAGGGCCCGGACCGACGTGGTGCGCGCGTTCCTGCCGCGTGACGTGGTGGGCGTGGACGTGCCGATCGCGCTGGTCGACGCCAGGACCGGCGAGACCGTGCCGCACCACGAGGAGTACGTCGATCCCGACGACTGGCCGACCCGCCCGATCGGCCGGCACGTCCACGCGGTCGTGCCGGACGTCCCCGGCTTCGGCTACGCGCGGCTGGACGTCGTCCGCGGGCCGAACCAGGCCCCCGAGCCGGTCGAGCCGGACCTGGACGGCGTGATCGAGAACGAGTTCTACCGGGTCGCCTACGACGTGCGCGAGGGCTACATCAGCTCGATCTTCGACAAGTCCGCCGGCCGCGAGCTGGTCAACGGCGACGCCGCCGCCGGCTTCGGCCAGTACGTCTACGACCGCTACGCCACCGCCCCGCACTTCAACCACCTGTCGGGCCACGTCGGGGCGCACGACAGGACGCTCCTCGGCGACCGGGCCGTCGCCCGCAACGCGACGATCGTCAGGGCCCTGCGCACCGCGGTCGGCGAGAAGCTGGTCGTCGAGCTCCAGGGCAAGGGCGTCGACTGGCTGCGCACCACGATCGAGCTGCACCGGGGCGTCCCCAGGCTCGACCTGACCTACCAGCTCGCCAAGCAGGGCACCCCGGCCAAGGAGGCGGTGTTCCTGGCGTTCCCGTTCGCGACGGGCCCGGCCACGGCCTGGGAGCTGACCGGCGGGGTCGGCGGCCCCGGCGTGCCGCGCGTGCCCGGTTCGGCCGAGTACATGTTGCCGATCAGGCACTGGATCGCCTTCGAGGACCCCGAGCTGACCGTCGCCTGGGCCACCCTGGAAGCGCCGCTGGTGCAGCTCGGCACCATCCACATGCCGTACGCGCCGTTCCCGCCCACGCTCGACCAGGAGGACGGCACGGTCTACTCCTGGGCGCTCAACAACATCTGGGACACCAATTTCCCGGCCCAGCAGCAGGGCGAGACCACCTTCCGGTACGCCGTCACGTCGGCGGCCGGCGTCAAGGGCAGCAGGCTGGGTGCGGCGGCGGCCTCGGGGCTGACCGAGCCGTTCGTCGGCGCGCTGATCACCGGCGGTCCCGGGGCCACCGAGACCTACGCCTCGGTGGACCACCCCGACGTGCTGATCACCTCGATCGGCCGGGTGGGCGGGGAGCGGGTGGTCCGGCTGCAGTCGCTGGCCGCCGAGCCGGTGACGGCGACGGTCACGGTCCCTGGACGGGATCCGGTCGAGGTCCGGCTGCCCGCCTGCGGGGTCGCCGTCGTCGGAGGGAAGCGCGCGTGAAGATCGTTGACATCCGGGCCACGACGGTCGCCGTCCCGCTGGAGGCGCCGCTGCGGCACAGCAACGGCGCCCACTGGGGCCGGTTCGTGCGCACGATCGTCGAGGTCGCGGCCGACAACGGGCTGGTCGGCCTGGGGGAGATGGGCGGCGGCGGCGAGAGCGCGGAGTCGGCCTTCCGGGCGCTCGTCCCGTACCTGAAGGGGCACAACCCGTTCGAGCTGGAGGCGCTGCGCTTCAAGATCGCGAATCCCACCGCCTCGCTCTACAACAACCGCACCCAGCTTCTCGCCGCCGTCGAGTTCGCCTGCCTCGACCTCGTCGGGCAGCACCTCGGCGTGCCCGTCCACGACCTGCTGGGCGGGCGGCTGCGGGACACGGTCCCGTTCGCCTCCTACCTGTTCTTCCGGTACGCCGCCGAGGGCCACCCGGAGATCCGCACCCCCGGCCAGCTCGTCGAGCACGCCGCCCGGCTCAAGGAGGCGCACGGGTTCACCGTGCACAAGCTCAAGGGCGGCGTGTTCCCGCCGGACTACGAGCTGGAGTGCTACCGGGCCCTGGCCGAGGCGTTCCCGGGCGACCGTCTCAGGTACGACCCCAACGCCGTGTTGTCGGTGGCCGAGGGGCTGCGGTTCGGCCGGGCCATCGAGGGGCTGAACAACGACTACCTGGAGGACCCCGTCTGGGGGTTGGAAGGGCTCAGGGCCGTCCGGGAGCAGGTCAGGGTGCCCCTCGCCACCAACACGGTGGTCGTCAACTTCGAGCAGCTCGCCTCCAACGTGCTGCGCAGGTCCGCCGACGTGGTGCTGCTGGACACGACGTTCTGGGGCGGGGTCCGGCCGTGCGTGAAGGCGGCGGGGGTGTGCGACACGTTCCAGGTCGGGGTGGCCGTGCACTCCTCGGGTGAGCTCGGCATCCAGCTCGCGACCATGCTGCACCTCGGCGCGGTGCTGCCGAACCTCACCTACGCCGCCGACGCCCACTACCACCAGTTGCGCGACGACGTGATCGAGGGCGGCCGGCGGCCGTACGCGGACGGCGCCATCGCCGTGCCCTCCGGGCCGGGGCTCGGGGTGCGCCTCGACCCCGATCGCGTGGCCCGCTACGCCGAGCTGTACCGGGAGACCGGCGGCTATCCCTACGACCGCGATCCGGGACGTCCCGGCTGGTACGCCACCGTCCCGAACGAGCGCTTCGCCGACCCCGCGATCTCGGTGGACGTTGCTCCATAATTGGCCGCTATGTCCGACGAAGTACAGACGAAGAAGCCCGCCGACAACCTGGTCACCACCCGGCACACCCTGCCGACCGGCCAGGGATACACCGCCACCACCGGAACCATGGTGGTGCGCGAGGAGGTGTTCACGGACGGCACGTTCGACGGCCACCGGCCGAAGGCCGAGGTGTTCCTCACCTCCTACACCCTCGACGACGCCGACCCGCTGACCAGGCCGGTCACCTTCGCCTTCAACGGCGGGCCCGGGTCGTCGAGCGTGTGGCTGCACCTCGGCATCCTCGGCCCGCGCCGGGTCGTGATGGGGGACGCGGGCGCGCTCCTGCCGCCGCCGTACGCGCTGGCGGACAACGACGAGACCCTGCTCAAGGTCAGCGACCTGGTCGTCATCGACCCGATGTCCACCGGCTACTCGCGGGCGGTCGAGGGCGAGAAGGCGGAGCCGTACCACGGGTTCAGCGGCGACGTGGAGTCGGTCGGCGAGGTGATCCGGCTCTGGACGACCAGGAACGCGCGGTGGATGTCGCCGAAGTTCCTGGCCGGCGAGTCGTACGGCACGGTCAGGGCGGCCGGGCTGGCCGACCACCTCCAGTCGCGGTACGGCATGTACCTCAACGGCGTGATGCTGATCTCCTCGGTGCTCGACTACGCCACCGTGGAGTTCAACGTGGGTAACGACGTGGCCTACGCCCTCTACCTACCGACTTATGCGGCGATCGCGCACTACCACGGGCTGCACGGCGACCGCCCGCTGGCCGACGTGCTGCGCGAGGCCGAGGAGTACGCCTCCCGCGACTACCCGTGGGCCCTGGCCCGCGGCAACCGCCTCACGGCCGGCGAGCGCGCCGCCGCGGTCTCCAGGGTCGCGGCCCTGTCCGGCCTCTCCGAGGACTACGTCGACCGCGTGGACCTGCGCATCGAGCACATCCGCTTCTTCACCGAGTTGCTGCGCGAGCGCCGGCTGACCGTCGGCAGGCTCGACGGCCGCTTCACCGGCTGGGACCCCGACGGCGGGCACGAGCACTTCGTCTCCGACCCGAGCAGCAACGCCATCACCGGCCCCTACAGCGCCGCGCTCAACCACTACCTGCGGACCGAGCTGGAGTACGCCAACGACCTGCCCTACGAGATCCTCAGCTCGCGGGTGCACCCGTGGTCGTACAAGGAGTTCGAGGGCGTGCACCTCAGCGTGACCGACCGGCTGGGCGCCGCCATGCGGACCAACCCGCACCTGCGCGTGCACGTGGCCTGCGGCTACCACGACGGCGCCACGCCGTACTACGCGGCCGAGCACACCTTCGCCCACCTGCCCGTGCCCGCCGAGCTGGCGGCCAACGTCGAGTTCAAGTACTACGAGGCCGGCCACATGATGTACGCGCACGAGCCCAGCAGGCTGCGCCAGTCAGCCGACCTGGCGGCCTTCGTGCTCGGACAGCAGGCGTGAGGCGCGCTCCAGCCGTTGCCGCAGGCTGGCCGCGAGCGCGTCGAAGCGTTCCCGGTTGTCCCGGATGACCGCGCGCTGAAGCTCGGCGTCGGCCGAGAACCAGGCGGCGACCAGGCCCGAAGCCCACTTGCAGGTCGTGTCGGCGACGGCCGTCAGCTTCTCCTCCTCGCTGACGTCCGGTTTCTCCAGGTTCCAGCGGGAGTCGGCGATCGCCGACGCCGGGTGCGGGTTGGGGTGTGCCGCCGGGGTCAAGCACGACTGGCACCGCCAGCTCGGAAGAGCGGCGGGGGGGGGAAGAGGG